>JABDKN010000253.1 GCA_013002205.1 Granulosicoccus sp. | reverse complement strand
CCGGCAGGTGCTCGATGAACGCCATCAAGCGCCCATCGCCTGGTTGATCGGTCAGATTATCAAGAGGTGAGCATGAATAGCACGGTAACGCCGGCACAACCATCGAAGAAGAGCTCTGAGGTGAACTCGTCGCAGCAGAATCGAATCCTGGGCATGAGTACGTTCGCCTTTACCGTGTGTTTCGCGGTGTGGACGATCTTCTCCATCATTGGCGTTCGCATCAAGCAGGATCTGGGCTTGAGTGATACCCAGTTCGGACTGCTGGTGGGCACGCCGATCCTGACCGGCTCCCTGTCGCGAATATTCCTGGGAATCTGGACTGACCAATACGGGGGCCGAATCGTATTCTCGTTGACCATGCTGGCAGCGGCAGTGGCCACGTTTCTCTTGTCGTATGCTACCACCTACGAAATGATGCTGGTGGCCGCCCTCGGGGTAGGTCTTGCCGGCGGATCATTCGCCGTGGGGGTTGCCTATGTGTCGAAATGGTTTCCCAAGGAAAAACAGGGTACTGCCCTGGGTATATTCGGTGTAGGCAACGTCGGTGCGGCAGTGACCAAGTTCACTGCACCGTTCGTCATGGTGGCCTTCGGCTGGACGATGGTAGCCAAGCTCTGGGCCGTTGCGCTGGTTATCATTGCCATTGTGTTCTGGTTCACCACCGATGATGACCCAGCTCTCAAGGCACGGCGTGCAGCCGGGGAAAAACCCAAAGGTGCCCTGCTGCAGCTGGAGCCGCTGAAGAACCTGCAAGTCTGGCGCTTCGCCACCTACTACTTTTTCGTCTTTGGTGGTTTCGTCGCGCTTGCCCTCTGGCTGCCACGTTACCTGGTGGGCGTCTACGATCTGGACATCAAGAGTGCCGGCATGATTGCCGCACTCTACTCGATTCCTGCCTCGATCTTTCGTGCCTATGGGGGGCATCTGTCTGACAAGTACGGTGCCCGCAGCATCATGTACTGGACATTCGGTGTGGCCATGCTGATGACCTTCATGCTGGCGTACCCGAATACAGATTATGTTATCCACGGGATCGAAGGCCCCATCAGTTTCTCAACCAGCATGAGCCTGGGGCCATTCATCGTTGCCATCTTCGTCCTGGGATTCTTCATGTCGCTGGGCAAGGCGGCGGTGTACAAGCACATACCAGTCTATTATCCGGACAACGTAGGTGCCGTCGGCGGCCTGGTCGGCATGATCGGTGGACTTGGCGGCTTCATCCTGCCACTGGCCTTTGGCTTCCTGCTGGATCTCACTGGAGTCTGGACCAGCAGTTTCATGTTGTTGTTTATGGTCTCGACGGTGTCAATGTTCTGGATGCACCTGTCGATTCGACGCATGGAACGCGAGGCCTTTGCCGGCGATATCACCGAGCTGCCGGAACTGCCGGAAATGCAACCGCTGCATGATACCGAACAGCATGGAGCACTGGCTGGCCGTTCGCTTGAAGACTGGCGACCGGACGATGAGCAATTCTGGGAATCCGAAGGCAAGCGTATTGCCCGGCGAAACCTCTGGATCTCGATTCCTGCGCTGCTTCTGGCATTCTCGGTGTGGATGGTCTGGAGTGTCGTGGTTGCCAAACTGCCCGCTATCGGTTTCGGTTTCACCAACAACCAACTGTTCTGGCTTGCTGCGTTACCCGGTCTCTCCGGCGCCACCTTGCGTATTTTCTATTCTTTCATGGTGCCGATCTTCGGTGGACGCCTGTGGACAACACTGACGACCGCCTCTCTGCTGGTGCCGGCATTCGGCATAGGCTACGCGGTACAGAACCCTGACACTCCTTACCTCATTTTCCTGATTCTCGCACTGCTGTGCGGTCTGGGCGGTGGCAACTTTGCCTCATCCATGTCCAACATCTCGTTCTTCTTTCCCAAGAAGGAAAAGGGCAATGCGCTGGCACTCAATGCCGGACTGGGCAACCTGGGTGTGAGCGTGATGCAGTTTCTGGTACCGATCGTCATTACCCTGGGCGTGTTCGGCGCACTGGGCGGGGAACCGGTCACGACAGATACAGGGGCCGAGTTGTGGATCCAGAATGCCGGCTTCGTCTGGGTACCGTTCCTGATTATCGCCACCATTGCCTCCTGGTTCGGCATGAACGACATCGCCTCGGCCAAAGCCTCATTTTCTGAACAGGCCGTCATATTCAGCCGCAAGCACAACTGGATCATGTGCATTCTGTATACCGGTACCTTCGGCTCGTTCATCGGTTATTCGGCGGGTTTTCCTTTACTGGCAAAAACCCAGTTTCCAGAGATCAACTCCCTGCCGTTCATCTTCCTCGGACCTTTGGTAGGTGCCCTGTCACGGGCTGCAACCGGCTGGATATCTGATCGCTTCGGTGGTGCCAGGGTTACGTTCTGGACCTTTCTGCTGATGATAGCCGGTGTGCTCGGTGTGCTCTTCTTCCTGGGTATCAAGACACAACCCGGCGCGTTCTGGGGATTCTTCGCCATGTTCCTGATCCTCTTCTTCGCCACAGGTGTTGGCAACGCTTCGACGTTCCAGATGATTCCGGTGATCATGCGCAAGGAAATCGATCGCCTGATGCCCGCACTCGGCGCCGCTGAACGTGTGCGCCAAGCCGAGAAGGAATCAGCTGCGATCATCGGCTTCACCTCAGCCGTTGCAGCCTACGGCGCCTTCTTCATCCCGAAATCCTACGGCACCTCGATTGCAGCCACCGGTGGACCGGAGGCGGCCCTCTGGGGATTCCTGGTTTTCTATGCCCTGTGTGCCGGATTGACCTGGTATTTCTATTCAAGCCGCAAAGGGCTTTTGCACGACATCGAGCGACAGACCCAGTTGGCCAACACGGCCACCGCTGCGTCCTAATCACCCTGAAGATACAGGAATATTCATGAGCCATTTTCTAGATCGACTTTCGCATTTCAAACGGGCGTCAGAATCCTTCTCCAATGGACATGGAGTAACCACGGGGGAGGATCGCACCTGGGAGGATGCCTACCGGGACAGGTGGGCTCACGACAAGATCGTGCGTAGCACACATGGGGTGAACTGCACCGGTTCATGTTCATGGAAGATCTATGTCAAGGGCGGCATCGTCACCTGGGAAACACAGCAGACTGACTATCCGCGAACGCGCTGGGACATGCCTAATCACGAGCCGCGCGGCTGTGCTCGCGGTGCCAGCTACTCCTGGTACCTGTACAGCGCCAACCGGGTCAAATACCCGATGATGCGCCGACGCCTGCTGGAGCGATGGCGCAGGGCATTGCAGTCTCACGATGACGCTGTGGATGCCTGGGCCAGTATCGTCGAGGATGATGCAGCGCGTCGCGACTACCAACAGGTGCGCGGCATGGGTGGATTCGTGCGCAGCAACTGGGATGAAGTGAACCAGCTCATCGCCGCGGCCAATATCTACACCATCAAACAGCACGGCCCTGATCGAGTAGTCGGATTCAGCCCGATTCCAGCCATGAGCATGGTCAGCTACGCCGCGGGCTCGCGTTACCTGAGTCTGATCGGCGGCACCTGCATGAGCTTCTATGACTGGTATTGCGACCTGCCCCCGTCCAGTCCGCAGGTCTGGGGAGAACAGACCGACGTACCCGAGTCGGCTGACTGGTACAACAGCAGTTACATCATTGCCTGGGGCTCCAACGTGCCGCAGACACGTACACCGGATGCGCATTTCTTTACCGAGGTGCGATACAAGGGCACCAAAACGGTAGCCGTCACTCCCGACTACAGTGAGGTATCCAAGCTCTCCGACATCTGGCTGCACCCGAAACAGGGAACCGATGCGGCACTGGCCATGGCCATGGGCCATGTGGCCCTGAACGAATTCTACTTCAAGCAGCGGAGTCCGTATTTCGACGACTATGCACGACGCTTCACCGATCTGCCGATGCTGGTCATGCTCAAGGAGCATACGCTGGAGAATGGCAGTTCCACGCTGGTTCCCGATCGCTACCTGCGCGCCAGTGACCGGGTGGCGGAATTCGGGGAAATGAACAATGCCGACTGGAAGACACTGGCACTGGATACTGCGGGTAACGTCGTCCTGCCCAACGGCTCCATCGGTTTTCGCTGGGGGCCGGAAGATCGGGCAGACAGCGGACGCTGGAACCTGGAAAGCAAGGAAGGCCACACCGATCAGGAACTGAAGCTCAGACTATCCCTGCTCGAGGGGGATGCGCAGAGCCATGAAGTCGTGGACGTCGGTCTGCCCTACTTCGGCGGCGTCATCACTCCGCATTTCACCGAGAATGCGCAGAATGGCGAGGTCAACCACGTCAAGGTACCTGCAACCAGGCTGAGCATCGGTAACGGCGATGAACGTCACGATGTCCTGGTGACTACCGTGTTCGATCTGCAGGCTGCACAGTACGGGATCGATCGCGGACTGGGCTCAGGAGCGTCCAGTTACGCTGACAATGCACCGTACACACCAGCCTGGGCAGAGACCATCACGGGTGTAGCCGCCGAGCAGATCATAACCGTGGCCCGGGAATTTGCCGAGAACGCGCACAAGACCGAAGGCCGATCGATGGTCATTCTCGGTGCCGGGATAAATCACTGGTACCACTCGGACATGAACTATCGCGGCATCATCAACCTGCTGATGATGTGCGGCTGTATCGGCAAGAGCGGCGGGGGATGGTCACATTATGTCGGACAGGAAAAATTGCGTCCGCAAACCGGCTGGACTGCCCTGGCGTTTGCGCTGGACTGGATACGCCCGCCTCGCCAGCAGAACAGTACCAGTTTCTTTTATGCACATACCGACCAGTGGCGCTATGAAAAGCTGGGACTGGATGAGGTTGTCTCGCCCACGGCTGACAAGTCCGTGTATGGCGGCAGCATGATCGACTACAACGTCAGAGCCGAACGCATGGGCTGGCTACCCAGTTCCCCGCAATTGAAGACCAATCCGCTGCAGGTGGCAAAGGCTGCGGAAAGTGCCGGCGTCAGTGCAGCGGACTACGTTGCAGGTGCGCTGCAGGATGGCAGCCTGCAGATGAGCTGCGAAGATCCGGATGCACCAGAGAACTGGCCGCGCAACCTGTTCGTGTGGCGCTCCAACCTGCTGGGCTCCAGTGGCAAAGGTCATGAGTACTTCTGCAAACACCTGCTGGGCACCGAGAACGGTGTGCAAGGCAAGGATCTGGGTGTCGACGATGCCAAACCGGATGAGGTGACCTGGCACGAGCAAGCGCCTGAAGGCAAGCTTGACCTGCTGGTCACGCTGGATTTCCGCATGAGTACCACATGTCTGTACAGTGATATCGTTCTGCCAACCGCCAGCTGGTATGAAAAGAACGACCTGAATACCAGTGACATGCATCCGTTTATCCATCCACTGTCGACGGCCGTTGATCCGGTCTGGCAGGCACGCAGTGACTGGGATATCTACAAGGGTTTTGCCCGCACGTTCAGTGAGCTCTGCAAGGGGCATCTGGGCAAGGAAAAGGAAGTGGTGCTCACTCCGCTGATGCACGACACGCCGGCTGAGCTTGCCCAGCCCTTCGACGTCAAGGAATGGAAAAAGGGTCAATGCGAGCTGATTCCCGGCAAGACCGCACCGCAGGTGACCCTTGTCGAACGCGACTACCCGAATACGTACAAGCGCTTTACGGCCCTGGGTCCATTGATGAACAAGGTGGGTAACGGCGGCAAGGGGATCGCCTGGAATACTGAAACCGAAGTGACGCAGCTTGGACAGCTCAATGGCCTCGAGACCGACGATGGTGTCACCGCGGGCATGCCGACAATCGACACCGACATCGATGCCTGTGAGGTCATCCTCAGCCTTGCCCCGGAAACCAATGGCCATGTCGCCGTCAAGGCCTGGGAAGCATTGGGCAGGATCACAGGCCGGGATCACCGTCATCTGGCCCTGTACCGTGAAGACGAGAAGATTCGATTTCGGGATATTCAGGCACAACCGCGCAAAATCATCAGCAGCCCGACGTGGAGTGGCATCGAGAGCGAGACGGTCAGTTACAACGCCGGCTATACCAATGTGCATGAGCTCATTCCATGGCGAACCCTGACCGGTCGTCAGCAGTTCTACCTGGACCATCCATGGATGATTGCCTTCGGCGAGTCATTGACCAGTTACCGACCACCGGTGGATCTGAAGACCACGGCTGGCATCCACAACCAGCGCAGCAACGGCAATACGGAGATTCTCCTCAACTTCATCACCCCGCACCAGAAGTGGGGTATTCACAGTACCTATTCCGACAATCTGATGATGCTGACCCTCAATCGCGGTGGCCCGGTGATCTGGCTGAGCGAGGATGATGCAAAGCAGGCCGGTATCACGGACAACGACTGGGTCGAACTGTTCAACGTCAACGGTGCCATTGCAGCGCGCGCCGTGGTCAGCCAGAGAGTCAACCCCGGCATGGTGCTGATGTATCACGCGCAGGAAAAGATCATCAACACGCCGGGATCACAGATTACCGGGACACGTGGTGGCATACACAACTCGGTAACACGTACCGTACTCAAGCCTACCCATATGATAGGTGGGTATGCACAGTTCAGTTACGGCTTCAATTACTACGGCACCATCGGCACCAATCGAGATGAATTCGTGGTGGTCAGGAAGATGTCCGAGATAGACTGGCTGGACACTCCACGCGCAGATCATCTTGCACCGGTTTACCAGGCTCTGGGAGAGAATCCATGAAGGTTCGCGCGCAAATCGGCATGGTGCTGAATCTGGACAAGTGCATCGGTTGTCATACCTGCAGTGTTACCTGCAAGAACGTCTGGACCAGCAGGCCCGGGGTGGAATACGCCTGGTTCAACAACGTGGAAACCAAACCCGGTATCGGATACCCGAGGGAATGGGAGAACCAGGATAAATGGAACGGCGGCTGGCAACGCAAGGCCAACGGCACGATAGAGCCGCGTCAGGGAGGCAAGTGGAAACTTCTGATGAAGATTTTCGCCAATCCAAACATGCCTCAGATAGATGATTACTACGAACCATACACCTTCGACTATGAACACCTGCAGAGCGCACCGGAGATGAAAGCCGCGCCAACTGCGCGTCCACGTTCCCTGATTACCGGTCAGCGGATGGAGAAGATTGAATGGGGGCCGAACTGGGAGGAAATCCTCGGTGGTGAATTCGCCAAACGCAGCAAGGACAGCAATTTCGAAGACGTACAGAAAGACATCTACGGGCAGTTCGAAAATACGTTCATGATGTACCTGCCGCGTCTGTGCGAGCACTGCCTGAATCCCGCATGCGTGGCATCCTGTCCCAGTGGCAGCATCTACAAGCGTGAAGAAGACGGTATCGTGCTGATCGATCAGGACAAGTGCCGGGGCTGGCGTATGTGTGTCAGCGGTTGCCCCTACAAGAAGATCTACTACAACTGGAAAAGCGGTAAGGCGGAAAAATGCATCTTCTGCTACCCACGCATCGAGGCCGGCCAACCCACCGTGTGTTCCGAAACCTGTGTTGGTCGCATACGCTATCTCGGCGTGTTGCTCTACGATGCCGATCGCATAGAGGAAGCCGCCAGCGTCGAGCACGACAAGGATCTCTACCAGGCGCAGCTGGACATTTTTCTCGACCCTGACGACCCCGCCGTCATTGAACAGGCACTGCGAGATGATATTCCGGAGTCCTGGCTTGAATCGGCACGCCGCAGCCCGGTCTACAAGATGGCCGTGGACTGGAAGGTGGCCTTGCCGCTGCACCCGGAATACCGAACCATGCCGATGGTCTGGTATGTACCTCCCTTGTCGCCCATCACTGCTGCTGCCAATGCAGGCCATGTCGACAACAGGGGAGAGATACCGGACGTGGAGCAGTTGCGTATACCCGTGAAATACCTGGCTAATCTACTCACGGCTGGCGATACCAAGCCGGTAGTACGAGCGCTGGAGAGGATGCTGGCGATGCGCAGCTTCCAGCGCTCCAGGCACGTCGACGGTCAGACCAATCTGGCGGTACTCGAACAGGTGGGTCTGGATCAGGCGACCGTAGAGGATATGTACCAGATCATGGCCATTGCCAACTACGAAGACAGGTTCGTGATTCCGAGTGCACACCGGGAATACGCGGAAAATGCCTTCAATGTGCGTGGTGGCTGTGGCTTCAGTTTCGGCAATGGTTGTTCGGAAGGAACCACCGACACCAGCCTGTTCGGCAGTGAGAAGAAGCGCACGATCCCGATCAAGCTGGCCCAATGGAATGCACCGTCATGAGCATCTACCGGAAAACGGCACGCCCCATGGAGCGCACCCTGAAGGTGATGGCGCATCTGCTGAGTTACCCCGATGCCAACCTGCGTGAGCATCTGGCAGAATTGCGCCAGGCCCTGCATGGCGAGGCGGCACTGGGCAAGACTCGGCTTGCAGAAGTCGATGCCCTGATTCGGCGACTTGAAACTCGATCGGGGCTTGCCGCTGAAGCCGATTACGTGGAGCTGTTTGATCGTGGCAGAGGCACCTCGCTGCACCTGTTCGAACATGTCCATGGGGACTCCCGCGATCGCGGACCGGCGATGATCGATCTGATCAGAACCTATGAGGAAGCAGGTCTCCTGCTGCAGGAAGGTGAACTGCCGGACCATCTGCCGGTAGTGCTGCAGTATGCATCAACGCAACCACCTGCACAGGCACGGGCGTTTCTGGCTGAAATTGCACATATAGTACGCGCCATTTTCAGCGCCCTGCTGCGTCGGCAAAGTCCGTATGCCTGCGTGCTGGCTGCGCTGCTGGACATGGCGGGTGAAAAAGCCCAGCCGGTAGACGTAGCGACGGAGCCCGATATTGACGAGCTCTGGGAAGAGCCACTGGCTTTTGACGGCTGTTCGGTAAACGGACAGGCAACGCCAGGCGCAACCGCAGCCGGCTTACCGACAGGAGGTGCGAACGCAATGCTGAACGATCAGGCGCAACCTCTGCACTTTGTCCGCAAACCCGACGAGAGCTCCGCCGCTCAATCCAACAAGGGAGTCAGATCATGAATGTTTTGCACAGTTTTTTCTTCAACGTCTACCCCTATCTGTGTGGCACGGTTTTCCTGATGGGAAGTCTGGCGCGTTTCGATCGCGATCAATACACATGGAAGAGTGATTCGTCACAGCTATTACGCGCGGGCCAGTTGCGCTGGGGCAGTAATCTGTTTCATATCGGCATCCTGTTCCTGTTCTTCGGTCATTTCGTTGGCCTGCTCACGCCTCACATGATCTATGAGCATTTCATCAGTGCACAAAACAAGCAACTGGTCGCCATTTATTCAGGCGGTACCGCGGGATTGATTTGCCTGGTTGGATTGACCCTGCTCATACATCGCCGCATCTCGGATCCACGGATTCGCCTGACCAGTCACCGCACAGACCTGATGATTCTCCTCATACTCTGGGTACAACTGGTTATCGGCCTCATCACATTGCCGTTCTCACTGATGCATGCCGACGGCAGCGCCATGTTGAAACTCAGTGCCTGGGCTCAACATCTGTTGACCTTCCGCCCCGATGATACGCTGCTATACGGACTCAACTGGCCGTACAAGATCCACCTGGTACTGGGCATGACCATATTCCTGCTCTTCCCGTTCAGCCGACTCGTACATGTCTGGAGCGGCTTCGGCACACTGGCATATGTATTCCGTTCCAAACAGATCGTGCGTTCGCGCCGACTTGACCAGCCATCGGTACCCAAGGAACCCTGGGTTCTTCCCGGATCGCAGGAGAAGTCATGACCACGCCCCATTCGGCAACCAAACGCATGTACGACGCACCGGACATCGGGAACCTCGAGGCTTCGCAGGCACCCATACCGACTATCAACGGTGTGGCACTGATGGACGCTGGAGAATCCCTGTCGGACGATGAGTTGCGTCAGCGAGCCTCTGCCGAGTTGTTGCGTCAGGCAGCCATGGACACGGGATTGCTGTCCAGGGATGATCCGCCGCCGGTGGCCGGTGTCTCCACCGAATCGGCCTGCGATGCCATCGAAGTGCTGCTGGAAAGGACCCTGCAGGCTGAACAGGAAGCTGATGAGGATGCCTGCCGGCGGTACTATGATGGCCATCGTGAGCAGTTTGAACACGGTGAGCGAGTACATGCCAGGCACGTGCTCTTTGCGGTTACTCCGGGAGTGGATGTCAATGCCCTGCGTAAGCGAGCCGAAGCCTGCCTGCTCGACCTGCGTTGCGATACCACCACCGATGGGCCCTCGGAGGGGACAGATCGGTTTACAGAAATTGCCGGCAGCACATCCAACTGCCCCAGCGGTGCGCAGGGAGGTGACCTTGGCTGGCTGGTAAAGGATGATTGTGCCCCGGAGTTTGCCCGTGAGATCTTTGGCAAACCGGAAGTCGGCGTTCTGCCCCGCCTGGTACACAGTCGCTTCGGCCTGCACGTGATCGAGGTACTTGAGCGCCAGGCCGGGCAGTTGCCCGAATTCGAGATGGTGCGATCAGCGGTAGCAGGAGCACTGGAGAGACAACGCTTCGCCATTGCCCTGCGACAGTACCTGCAGTTACTGGCTGGACAAGCTCGGCTGGAAGGTGTGGATCTCGATGCCAGCTGTGATCCTCTTGTACAGTAGTACAGGTAATGAATAGACTGGCTTCATAGCGAAACACCATGAGCTCCAGCCACCTCTGGCGAACTGAATCATGAGCGGCGCAAAGAGCGGTAGCGCTGACGCGACAGTGGACGATGTTCATGCTCGACAGGCACAGTTCAAACGCAAGTTCCAACGGCGGCTTGCGGACATCAAACATCGTATCGAACAGGCCTGTGTCCGATCCAGGCGTGTCAGCAGCGACGTTCGCCTGTTGCCGGTGAGCAAGACGGTGGAACCGGATCGATTGAGGCAGGCGTACACAGCAGGATGCCGCGAGTTCGGAGAAAACAAGGTACAGGAGGCCATGCACAAGGCGCAGGAACTCGGCGACCTGTCCATTCACTGGTCCATCATCGGCCACCTGCAAACCAACAAGGCCCGGTATGTGGCGCGTTTTGCCCACGAAGTCCAGTCCCTGGATTCTCTGAAACTGGCCGAGACCCTCGACAGGCGGTTACAGATTGAAGGTCGCGCACTGGATGTATTGGTTCAGGTAAACAGCTCGGGAGAGTCCAGCAAGTATGGCCTTTCGCCGAATGAGGTACCCGCGTTCATGGCATCACTGGAGGCATTCGATTGCCTGCATATACGCGGACTGATGACATTGGCCGTCTTTTCCGAAAGTGACGAGACTGTCCGCAAATGCTTTGTCCGCATGCGCAGGTTGCGCGAACGCTTGCAGCAGGACCTTCCTGATCCAGCTACATGCCATGCATTGTCGATGGGTATGTCAGGCGATTTCGAGATCGCTATCGAGGAAGGCTCGACTTGCGTGCGTATCGGGCAAGCACTGTTTGGCCCCCGCGCCCTGCCGGATAGCTACTACTGGCCAGGTGAAACCAACTAGATAGAATCGATCAGGCAAGTTCAGTTAAGTGATATCACATGAGTGAGCAGGGCCAGCCATGGCAACCGACTATCGTGTCCATCCAGTCGCAGGTGGTATTTGGCTGTGCAGGAAACAATGCAGCCGTGCCGCTGTTGCAGAAACTCGGGGCTACGGTATACGCAGTACCCACGGTTCTGTTATCGAACACGCCTCACTATCCAAGCATCGGGGGCATTGACATAGCACCCGACACCGTCGAGCAACTGCTGACACGCTTGCTCGAACGCGTTCCGGCAAAGAACCTGACAGCCATTCTCACGGGCTATATCCGTGACGCAGCAACGGCAACCGTGGTTGCCTCGTTCATCGATCGTGTCCGCAACGATAACCCGGGCATCATCGTTCTGGTTGATCCGGTGATGGGCGATACCGATCTGGGCCTGTTCATACCGGAAGAGGCGGCGCATTGCGTCATGGATAAGCTGGTTACCCGGGCAGATATCACTACACCAAACCTGTTCGAAGCACGCTTGATTGTGGGCAAACCTGACGTCGGAGCTGAAGATCTGCAATCAGTACTGCTGAATTCAGGTGCGGGTATCAGTGTAATGACAGGCCTTGGACTGGAGCAGGCTGCCAGCGAGGTGCAGACGCTGGCATTCGAGCGAGGTCAATGCTTTCGCGCAAGCTCGCCACGACTGGACATCCGACCCACCGGCACCGGGGATCTACTGGCAGCAGCGTTCCTGTTTCACTGGCTGGACAGGCGCGATGTCACCTTCGCGTTGCGCGAGTCTGTGGCCAACGTCTTCTCGCTTTTACAGCAGGCAGTAGACGGTAAATTGCAGGAGCTCGAACCGGCTCGGTTGAAGCTCCAGTCAAGCTCGATGACACAATAACAGGCGACTTGAAAACGTGATAGAGCGGTTCACACCCACCCACTCTCTTGCGCCTGCCTGTGGCGCACACGTGAAAAAGCCCGCGACATCGCGGGCTTTCACTAAACGGGCTAACTACCCCGGGACAGGCGCCCGAAGCGACGGGATGGTGGTCAGTTCAGCTTAATCTGAACATCCACGCCAGCGGCCAGATCCAGCTTCATCAGTGCATCTACCGTTTTCTCCGTGGGATCGACGATATCCATCAGCCGTTTATGTGTGCGCAACTCATACTGGTCACGCGCGTCCTTGT
>JABDKN010000247.1 GCA_013002205.1 Granulosicoccus sp. | reverse complement strand
CCAGTATACGAAAACTGCCTGTTCAGTCATACAAAATCTGACGATATCAAAATACCCTGATCAAGGCTGATCTTCATACCAACTGCAGGCCGTGTTTAATAACATTCCATTAATCAGTGAATTACGTCAGGATCAATCCAGCGCTTACGCAACGCGCAGGTGCCCTGATTGAGTCCGGGCTCGTCCAGTGATCAGATTTCGATGCAGACCCTGTTGACTGCAGGCGATCGTGTCAATGCACGGTTGTATCTACCCGGGTAAGCAAGGTAATCTGCGGTTGGAGCAGCAGGAATCCGTATGTCCTTTGCGGGCCTGCCCTATGGTTTCGGACGGGAGAAGACGATGGTTGATGAAGACAAGGTAAACATGCAGATCCGAAAATTCCTGAAGGAAGTCGGTGTGACATCACAACGGGCAATCGAGAAGGCCGTCATGCACAAGGAAGAGGATGGCGGCACACTGGATGGACAATCGATCAAGGCAGTCATGACGTTGCGAATAGCAGATCTCGACATTGAACATACGGTGGAGAGTGAGCTGAAGTTCTGATTCGAAACTTCCATCTCACCTAAGCTCACCAGATGGAAACCCACAGGGGTAAATGATCTCAATATTACATTGATTCAAATCATTTCCACATCACGTAATGAGACTACTCTGACCATTCAGAGGAGCAGAAATGATGATTACTTCAATGGTACACCTGTTAAAAGTGTCGATTGTGTTGGTTCTGATCCACTCATCAGTGGCGGCCGCGCAAGACAATCAGCTAATTTACGAACCAAGACCGGATGAATTCGTAAACTCCTGTTCATCCTGCCATGGCAGAGACGCGAAGGGTGCAGGTTTTCTGACGAGGGTTTTCAAAGGTGTCAATCCTGGCGATCTGACCCAGTTGTCCCGAGAAAACAACGGTAAGTTCCCATTCGATCGAGTGTATGAAGTCATCGATGGGCGTGCCGATGTCGCTGCTCATGGCGAGCGGGCAATGCCCGTCTGGGGCGATCGGTACATGAATCAGTCCATGAATGAATATGGACCCGATGAAACAAATGTTTTTCGAGTACGGAATCGGATTCTGGAGTTGGTGCATTATCTACAGTCGATCCAGGATGGTCCATAGTAGACAGGCCCATCAGCCTGTTGATATCGAGGCAACTGAAGCCCCGGATACTTTGGTGCTGCGTGTGCAAGACCTCGGGAAACAGTGAGCGCATCAGCGCCGGGTAGTCGCTGTGGTCATCGGTGGTGAACTGAACATCCGGGGCAATATGTAGAGCTTCACGGTTTCAATGCCCAGGTTTGCCGAATCTACGCTGGCAAATGCAGGTGACTTTAGTCATCCCATGGTAACGGGACGAGTGTTGGCGTTGTTTTGAACCCTGTTATGCTCCCTGCCCTGCAGGGTGTGTCAGGTAATATTGATCGAGAAAGGCCAGAAACCGTTGCCAGTCATAGGGCAGGATATCGTGTCCGCCTCGCCTGAGGTGGTATCCCAGTGCTCCGTTGCACACTTGGCCGCAGGAGTTCCAGACCTCGCGTGGAGACGGCCAGGTCCATCCCGCCTCTTGCTCTGCTTCCCAGAAACCTGCCGCCTCCCGGAGCGCTAGAAAACTGCCTACAGGATCAGACCAGAGATCGCCTGTCGCACCAGCCAGGTAGAGTGCGCGTGGTGCGATGCAGGAAAGCAGGTGGTGCTGGTCGAAGTGCTGCCCGGGTTTAAAACCATCCTGGTGCGGGATCGTCCAGTGTGGAAAACGCTCGACCATTTGCTCCAGCGTCTCGCCTACCGGATGTGCTGCCGGAGCGGAGCCTCCGCACCCCGCACTGTTGGCGAAGACCGCAGCAATGCGTGAATCGTTGGCCGCCGCCCACAGTGCGGATTTACCGAGGCGGGAATGCCCTGCGACAGTTGCGCGGGTGATGTCGATCTCATCGCATGTGGCAGCGACATCGAGCAAGCGCTGGATAGCCCAGGCCCATAAGGATATCGCGCCGATCGACGAATTCTCCCGGTACCCGAGCAGCGGATACAGTCCATGGCGCTTCCATGCACTGGCATCGTCGGGCACCCACGATCCATAGCAGCTGACCAGCACAGCATAACCTCTGTCCAGCAGCATCTTGACCGGCCAACGATAGGCGGATGTGCCGCGCAGCGTCTCTTCCATGCGATTGTCGCGCGCACCAAAAACCGGACGCGACGAGATGCGCGCGTTGGAGTCTATAGGAAACCCTGGGGAGTTCAAGAGTCCGACCGGCCCTACGAAATCCAGACCACATACCAGCGGTGCCTGACCGCGACTACAGGTTGGCAGCCACAGCGCAGCATCGACTGTGAAACACGTGTCGGCGACCACGACATCAATGAGCAGGCGCTCTGCCCGTTCACCTGCAATTTGCAGGCGAGACACACTGAGGGTGTCTGGCGGCGGTGGCACCGGTCCGTACAACCCATCCGCCATGCTCGTCAGCAGCGCTTCATGGCATGCCCTGCGAGTAACGAGTGTATTTCCGGGGTCCCCACCCAGTGGCAGCAGCATTATCGGACCCGCATAGGCTGCCTCGAAGTCATTAGAAATCGACGTGCAAGGACTCAAGGTTGCCAACCTTCATAACGCTTGCGTACAAGCTCCAGGTGAAAGTCGCCGTGAGTATGCGACACCGTGCCCGGGCCGCACAGCACGATACGCATTATGGTTTCATCTTCATAGACTGTTCATGTTCACCGGCGAAGATGTGAAAGTGCCTGGTATGCAGCGTCACACCCACGCTCTGCCCTCGCTGAAGTGGAATCTGCTGGGCAAGCTGTACCGTCAAAGTCTCCCCATTGGCAAATTCGCCGTAGATATACGTGACCGAGCCCAGTTGTTCGAAGTTTTGCACCTTGATCGTTTCGTCGCCATGGCCTTCCAGCGACACGTCGATGACCTCGGGCCGTATTCCCAGGGTCACGCGTTCAGAGCGTCCGGCATCGAGCACCGGCACCTCCCGGGTAATGCCATTGTCGAGTTTGAGTAGTCTGCCCGCAAGCGTTCCGGCCATGAAATTCATCTGCGGTGCACCGATGAAACCCGCTACGAACTTATTCGCAGGATGGTTGTAGAGCTCCAGCGGTTTGCCGATCTGCTCTATGTGGCCCCCGCGCAGCACGACGATGCGGTCGGCCATGGTCATAGCCTCTATCTGATCGTGAGTGACGTAGATCATCGTGTTACCCAGCTCGGCATGCAGATTGGATATCTCCACACGCATCTGCAGACGCAACTCGGCGTCGAGATTGGACAGTGGCTCGTCAAGCAGGAAGATGATCGGTTCACGCACAATGGCGCGACCGATGGCAACGCGCTGGCGCTGGCCGCCCGACAACTGACCAGGACGGCGATCCAGTAGCTGGTCGATCTGCAACAGAGCCGCGGCATCAGCAACCCGGCGTTTGATCTCCTCGCGTGGCAGGCGGATGTTTTCCAGCCCGAAGGACAGGTTTGCGCGCACTGACATATGTGGATACAGCGCATAGGACTGAAACACCATACTCAAACCACGTTCGGATGCGGGTACCGAATTGACTCGCTTGCCCTGCAGATGGATGTCGCCCGAGGTGGGATCGTCGAGACCGGCAATCAGGCGCAACAGAGTGGATTTACCGCAACCTGAAGGGCCGACGAAAACCACGAACTCACCGTCCTCGATCGCGAGGTCTATACCGTGGATGACGTCGACTGGTCCGAAGGATTTTCGGATGTCTTTCAGTTCCAGCGTAGGGGGGACATCGGTCATTTCAGTCCTGTGGTGGCGATGCCGGTGGTGATGAAGCGCTGCAGCCAGACGAACACCAGCGTAATCGGTAGCAACGAGATCACCGTCATGGCAAGAATGTAGTGGAAGTCCTGATCGAACTCGCCGGCGTATTGGGTCAGGCCAAGCTGAATCGTGTGCTTGGCTGGATCTGATATCAACACGATCAGTGGCCAGAGAAAATCATTCCAGCGCCAGATCACGCTGAGGATGGCCAGCACAGACAGCGCCGGCATCGACAACGGTATGATGATACGCCAGAAAATGCGCCATTCGCTCGCCGAATCCATGCGCGCAGCTTCCAGTAATTCATCGGGGATCGTCAGCATGTACTGGCGCAGCAGAAAGACCCCGGTGGGTGTGGCAGCGGCGGGTATGATAACGCCCCATAGAGAGCCGAATATGCCAAATGACCAGACCACGAAAAACAGTGAGACGAGGATGATCGAGGACGGAATCAGCAGCGTTGCGACAATCAACAGGGTGACCGTCAAGCGCCCGCGAAACTGGTATTTTGATAACGCGAAGGCTGCCATCGCGTTGATCAACAGCGTAAGCAGTGTGGCCACTACGGTGACGAACACCGAATTGAACAGGTAGGTGCCAAAATGGAAATTCTCCTGTCCGTTGCGGCTCAACAGCGGGTCCAGATAGTTTTCCGTGGCGATTCTCAATTCTTCCGATGGCGCAAGGCGTGTTCGTTCAACCTGGATGACCTCCTGCGGATTGGATACCGGTGCCACATCGGTCAGCTTGCGCGTCGGCCCGGCCTTGAATACGTTCGTGACCGTACCATCCTCGGCTGTGTATTCCCAGATGGGCTTAGTCCCGACACCTTCGATGTCCGACTGAATCTGGGCGATTGGCAACAGACGCGTGTCGAAACTGTCGATGGCGCGTTCAGGCTTGATGGAGCTGAGAAATGTCCAGAATACGGGCATCAGTATGATC
>JABDKN010000173.1 GCA_013002205.1 Granulosicoccus sp. | reverse complement strand
GTAGATCGACAAGGGCATCGTGCTCGCCACACGCGTGGTTGAGATCATGCGACAACGCCAGGTTGTCATTCCACCTGAAAAGCGGGTACCTTGAGTTGAGTACCTGTATGACGAATAGAGACTTCGATCACGATCCGCGTTCTTCATGGTCAGCACGGGCCATGATGATTCTGACCTGGCATCGGCTATGAATACTGTTTTTCGTGTTCGCGGGCGGTGATGCCTGTCCATCCTGCGCGGGTCGCAGGCATAGGCCATGTTGATGGCCTTATGCTGCGTTTCGGGTTCGTCAGTTGGCCGGGAAGAGTAGTGGAAGAACAAAATCGATGGCGGCCGTCATGGTCAGATCCGGGAAAGCATCGACCAGACCTTGTTTGAAGTCCTGGCCGTTGTCAACAGTGGCAAGAAGTTCAGCTGCTTTTGTGAGCCACGCGATGTTGACATCGTAAACACCTGGATCGGCAGGAGCGCCATGTCCGGCGAGCACAATAGGGTATTGGCTAGCCGACGCGGCGAGGTTCTCCAGCGCGGTAGTCCAGGAAGCTGGCTGGCCTGCCAGGATGAGATGAACTCCGCTATAGACGATGTCGCCGGTGATGATGACACCATGCTCGGGAAGCCTCACCACGAGTTGAACAGCTGCTTCCGCATCCATTACTTGTTCAAGCTCGAAGGTGATACCGTCGATCAGGATCGTTCCGGGCGAGACGACCTGCGGTACGACATAGGTGCTGGCGATGTTCTCGGCGCCGAAGTCGCCCTGCTTCTCGACGACTTCAGCATCACCGTTCGCGGAGATCAGTTCTGAAACCGATTGGAGGCTGTAGATCGGTCGATCACTGAACACTTCGCTGCCGAGAAAGTGATCCGGGTGCTCGTGAGTGATGAAGACCCGATCGATCGTTTTCCCGAGCTCATCGGCATAGGCACGCATGTCCTGTGCGTTTGGCAGCAAGAACTGAGTATCGAAAACGACCAGGCTGTTCTCGGTCTCAATCAGATGCGTCGAGTTCGCGAATTGCGTTTCAGGCGCCGTCAGGGTGTGAAACGTAATTCCATTTGCCTCTTGGGTAGTGACCAACATTCCGCTTGCACGAGTCGATACGGTCTGGGAGGAGTTGAGCAGGTCGTCGTCATTGTCGCTGCACGCGGAGAGGACAAGTGTGGACAGCAGGACCAGTGTGCAATGCGCGATCCGCCTGCCTGGCCACCGTGCAAAATTGGTGAATTTCCCTGTCGGCTGGGGGGTAAGAAAGGATTGTGTGAACATTATCGATTTCTCTCTGACTAGTATGGTGGATGAACAGCTGGCGAGCGCGGATAACAGATCAAGGCCGTACCCGGTCGTGCGGATGCGCTTCTTCTCAATTTTCTGCAAGCCAGGCTCATCACATCACGAGTCGTCGTTCAGTTGATGCAAAGCACCTTTTCAAAAACCTGCAAGGCGGACATGGTCGACCGGTATTGCACTGTAGAAAAGAGATCCGCCAGTCTCATCAACTGATAATCTTGCGGTTAGCTGGCAGTCAGGTTCACCGATTAGGCTGGATGTGCACCACTTATTTCGGTGCCTAACCTGAAGGAGTGCGCCATGAGACAAGTAAAACACCATAGAAATCAGATTCTACTGGTTTGCGGTATGTGCCTGGTTCTGACCAGCTGCTCCAGCAGCGATTCCTCCAAGAACACTGTGCCAGATAATTCTGATGTTGGAGATGATCCACCAACGGATATTGCGGAGCCGGAATTCTCTGTGGTCAACTTCAACGATGACTCGTTCAACGTTGACAATCCGTACTTTCCATTGCCACCTGGCACTACTTCCCGGCTGGAGGGGCAGAACGAAGAGGGTGACGTGGAAACCGTTGTTACAACAGTTTCTCATGAGACCCGTACGGTTAACGGTGTCGAGAGTGCCATCGTGGTTGATCGCGAATATGAGAATGGTGAACTGGTCGAGGAGACCTTCGACTGGTACGCACAGGATATCGCCGGAAACGTATGGTACATGGGCGAATCGTCAACTGAGTATGAGGACGGTGAGGCTGCGAGTATGGAAGGGTCCTGGGAAGCTGGCGCCGACGTTGACAACACCGGGGTCATAGCATCAGCGGGTATTATCATGAAGGAAAACCCTACGGTCGGCGACACGTACCGCCATGAGATCTACCCGGGTATTGCCGAAGACGGAGCCGAAGTCACCGCTTTGGACGCACAGTTTACCTATGCAGACGGCTCTACCGTTACCGCCCTGCAGGTACGGGAATTCAATCCTCTTGAGCCGGAAAGTGATGACGAGTACAAGTACTATAAAAGTGGTTTCGGATTGATAGCGGAGGAAAACGTGGATGGGAGCGCACGTATCGAACTCATTGAGTCGTACGATCAGCGTGAACCGGACATCGATCCAGCCAATTTCTCCCAGCCGACGCTCATCAATCATCAGTACCTGCCACTCGTGCCCGGCGATACCTACACATACCAGGTGGAAACCGATGAAGGTGTGGAACGTATCGTTGTCGAAGTGCTGGATGACACTCGCCTGGTTGCAGGCATAAATGCTCGAGTTGTCAGAGACAGAGTATATCTCGATGATGTACTGATCGAGGATACCTTTGACTGGTTTGCCCAGGATGATGAGGGCAATATCTGGTACCTGGGTGAAGAGGTGGATAACTATGAATATGATGACAATGGCGAATTGGTCGGTATTGACAATGAGGGCGCATGGGAGGCGGGTGTAGATGACGCACAGCCTGGTATCGTCATGCCGGCCATGCCACGGGTGGGTGATTCATACCGTCAGGAATACCTGCCTGGCGAGGCTGAAGATATTGGCGCTATCGTGGGATTCGATGTCACTGTCGAGTTGCGTGACGGCGCCACCTACCAGACACTCAAGACACGAGACTGGAACCCGTTGGATACCGAGTCAGGCGTTGAATTCAAGTATTACGCTGCTGACGTCGGGCTGGTTCGTGAAGAGGATGAGGAGGGTGAGGAACAAGTGGACCTTGTCATGCGCACACAACGTTAGGCCCAATAATCGCTGTCGTCGCCTGAAGGTCCTGTTGTATCACGGGACCGGGCGAGGGCAGCGAGTGGCGCTCAAGCTGCCCACCTACCTCTCCCGCTTCAGAGTTCCAGCTGCATCTGGTAGCCTGGCGCGTACAGCAGGCGAACGTTTGTAATCGTGACTTGTGCTGAGTTGCGCGTATGCCGTTCCGCCGTGAACAGCGCAGTACCCGTGTCTACTGCAAGCAGGTCGGCTTCGACATTTGTGGCATGGGTTGCTGACAATGCAAGGTTGCCACCACAGAACGGAATATTCTCCACCAGCCACTGATTTGCACTCTGCTGTCTGAAGTCAATGTGCGCGGCTTCCGGTACGACTGATACATTGATCCAGCGATCTTCCAGCACAAAGGCTTCTCCGTCAGCAGAGTGCAACGCTTTCAGGTGTGGAATTCGTATGCCGGGCTGCAGCTGCATGCGCTCACGCAATGCAGCCGGAGGGCGTTCGTGCCGCTGCGACAGTAGCCGATAACCATAAGCATAGCCTTGCTGCTCAATCTCACGGCGAATGAGGGAAATATTGAAGGTCGCCCTGCGTGTCGGGTGCACGAGGACTCGAGTGCCACCGCGGCGCCGACGTTCCAGCAAACCCTCATCCGCAATCACCTGCAGGGCGCGGTTAACCGTTGTACGCGCGCATCCGAATTCAGCAGCGAGATCTGCCTCGTTAGGCAACAACTCACCGGGTTTCCAGATGCGCGCCTGCAGTCGACGAAGTACCTCGTCCTGCACGTCCTGCCAGCCGTTGATCACCATTGTGCTCAGAGTGCCTCTGCCAGGGATTGCATCACGTGTCGATAGCGTCGCACGATGGTTTCACGATTGACATGCTGGCCTGCAGTGACCTTGTGCCTCCCCGCAGACCAGACCTCCCGCACCATGCGGTCATCACCAGCAAAGACGAAACTGTCGATGATCGTATCACCGGTGCGCCCTGCCAGATCCGGGTGTTCATCATCGAGAGAGAGCAGATCCGCCCACTGTCCTGCCACTATCTGGCCCGAGTCACGGCCCGCTGCCTGCGCGCCACCGCGTACAACCGCATCCAACAAGCGCCTGCCTGTCGAATACTCCGTCGTGGCCAGGGCTGCCCGCGAATGGTCTCGAAGACGCTGCGAATATTCCAGTGTCCGCAGTTCCTCGCTTAATGAGATGCGTACGTTCGAATCCGAGCCAATGCCTATACACCCTTTGGCTCCAAGAAATCGCACACCATCGAAGATACCATCACCCAGGCTGGACTCGGTGATCGGGCACAGACCTGCCACAGCACCGGTTTCCGCCAGTTTCGTCGTCTCATGCGACTGCATCTGGGTACAGTGAATCAGGCACCATCTATTTGTGACATCCACGTTCTCAAGTAACCATTCGACCGGTCGGGCGCCCCATGCACCCTGAATTTCCTTGACTTCGGCAATCTGCTCAGCCAGATGCATGTGAAATGGGGCCTCAGGTGCGATGGTCATCAGGAGCGGCAGAGTTTTCCGTGCGACGGCGCGAAGGCTGTGTGGCGCCACTCCGATGTGTGCATCACCCGGCAATTGTTTTACAGCGGATTCAGCACCTGCCCATAACTGTGTATAAGTGTCCAGATTCGTGCCGAAGCGCCGCTGGCCTTCGACCAGTGGTCGCTGATCACAACCGCCGAACTGGTAGTGCACCGGGAGCAAGGTCATTCCAATACCGGACGACAGTGCAGCGGCAACGATTCGTTCCGACAGCTCGGCGAGGTTGTCGTATGGATCGCCACCAGATTGGTGGTGCAGATAGTGGAACTCCACGTTGGTTGCATAACCTGCCTCCAGCATCTCCATCTGCACGAAGGCAGCAATGGCCTCTACCTGTTCCGGTGTCAGCCGTTCTATAAAACGATACATCAAGCGCCGCCAGGTCCAGAACGAGTCGCACGGGTCTTGACCACGCCTTTCGGTCAATCCTGCCATCGCACGCTGGAACGCGTGACTGTGAACGTTGGCGGGTGCCGGCAGTAACACTGCAACCTGATGTGTCGACTGCGCGTCAGGCCCGTTGGTCCTGTCATTCAACGTGGCACCGGGTTCTGTGATGGCCGATCTGCTGCTGGCATGATCGACAAATGCGATTCGGCCATCCTCTCCAAGTCCGACGACCACGTCGTTTCTCCAGCCTTCCGGAAGCAACGCCGTTTTAGCATGGATAGACTTCATGACACCTGTTTTTCGTGGCTTGACAGTGTAAATATGTATGGACATAATTACATACCCGTCGCAGCTACTACAAGTCGAAGGAACGTATAACGCCAGCAAAGTTGCACTGCATGCAGATTCGTGCGGCGCTTTCGCAGTGTTAACCTGGAGAGGTCAGGGAGATGATTGAATGAGTATCTCACTCATGCCCGGTTCGACCTCCCTCGCCCAACTGGAATCCTTGTGGCGCAGCGGCGAGGCAGCCTCACTGGATCCATCGGCGCGACCGGGCATGCAAATGGCAGCTGATCTGGTTGCCAGGGCCGCTGCTGGAAAGGCAGCCGTCTATGGTGTCAATACCGGTTTCGGCAAACTGGCCAGCGTGAAGATTGCACCACAGGACACGGCCACACTGCAACGTAATCTCGTGTTGTCTCACTGCTGTGGCGTGGGCGAGGCCTTGGACGTGCCGACGACGCGCCTGATGATGGTATTGAAGCTGTTGTCGGTAGGCCGCGGTGCTTCTGGAGTAGCGCTTGCCACTGTCGATCTGATTGAGGCGATGCTGCACAAGGGCGTCACACCGATAGTGCCGGT
Organism: Granulosicoccus sp.; assembly: GCA_013002205.1. Lineage (GTDB taxonomy): Bacteria > Pseudomonadota > Gammaproteobacteria > Granulosicoccales > Granulosicoccaceae > Granulosicoccus. The sequence continues at coordinate 690 of JABDKN010000173.1, read as the reverse complement.
GCAGGGCTCGGTGGGTGCCAGTGGCGATCTTGCTCCGCTGGCTCATTTTGCCGCTACGCTGATCGGTGAAGGGCAAGTATGTGTTGATGGCAAAACCTGTCAAACTCGTGAGGCGCTCTCATCAGCCGGACTCGAACCGGTGATACTCGGTCCTAAAGAAGGTCTTGGACTCATCAACGGTACGCAGTTCTCCACCGCATGCTCGCTTGCTGCACTGTTTGGTGCCTGCCGCAACGCTGCGGGCTCTATTGTAACCGCTGCGTTGTCCACTGACGCAATCATGGGTTCCACGGCACCATTAAATGATGCCATTCATACACTTCGGGGTCACGCCGGGCAGATTGCCGTGGCGGGTACGATGCGCTCTATCCTGGAAGGATCGGAAATACGCGAGAGCCATCGAGAAGGGGACACCAGGGTGCAGGATCCTTACTGCATTCGTTGTCAACCACAGGTCCTGGGGGCAGTCATCGATCTTCTACGTAATGCCGGAAAAACTCTGGAAATTGAGGCCAATGCAGTAACCGACAACCCATTGGTGCTGGTGGCAAGCGAAGAGATCGTCTCCGGCGGGAATTTCCATGCAGAACCTGTGGCGTTTGCTGCCGACCAGATCGCCCTGGCATTGGCCGAGATCGGTGCCATCGCCCAGCGTCGTGTCGCCTTGATGGTCGACCCGACGCTGTCATT
>JABDKN010000208.1 GCA_013002205.1 Granulosicoccus sp. | reverse complement strand
GAGCAGTGACATGTGTGGTTGTCGACGGGGTCGTTGTCAGAATAAGTATGGACGTGGTCGCATCCACCGGTGTATTTGTGTGACATATTCCCTCCCATTCTCGTTGTAGGTAGGGAGGAGTGTACGCCTAATCCTGCAGCATTACGCCTAGTTGGCACCTGGTAAATAGTCGTAAACCGCTGACTTTCTGAGGTATGTCCCTCGTGCCGAAATGCCAGCAGAATACTCTTTAGTTTTTGCAGGATAGTATGCTGCGCAACACTACATCCAGACCCAGAGGATCATCGGCACCGCAACGACCATGATAACCATATCCAGTAGCAGGCCGACTCGCCAGTAGTCTCCAAACGAATAGCCACCGGGACCCATCACCAGTGTATTGGACTGGTGCCCGATTGGAGTCAGGTAGGGAGAGGCCGCACCGATGGCCACTGCCATGAGAAAGGGGTCGGGAGGCAGGTTGAGTCCGGTAGCCAGACTCAGGGCAACTGGTGCCATGAGCACAGCGGTCGGGGTATTGTGTACAAGATCTGACAGCACCATTGAAATGCCCATGATCAGGGCCAGCAGGGACCAGATTGGGAAGTCGTCGCCGACGCTGAGTATGCCCCTGGATATCACTTCAGTTGCGCCGGTCGTCTGCAGTGCTTCCCCGATGGGTATCAGAAATCCGAGCAGCACGATTACCGGCCATTCGATGCTTCGATAGGCTGTTCTGAGCGACACCATCTTGAGCAGCACGAGTGCGCCTACGACGGACGCAAATGAAATCTGTACCGGCACCCAGCCCATCGCTGCTGCCAGTATTCCCAGGCCGAATATACCGGGTATCAGCAGGACTCCACGACGGGGAGTGATCTCCAGACCCCGGTTCTTGATAGCCAGGCATCCAAGGCTCAGGCAAAGCTCTTCAAGTGCCTGGGTTTCACCCTGCAGTAAGAGTACATCACCCGTCTTGTACTTAATATGCTTCAGTCGCGTCCGAGCTGCGTGTCCCTCTCGAGCAACTGCAAGCAGGTTAACCCCGTAACGATTGTGCATGCCGAATTTGCGCATGGACAAACCCTCGATAGCCGAGTTTGGCATCACCACGGCTTCTATCACTCGGACATCCGGCGATTTCAACCATTCCGGATCGACCACTTCGGCGCCGGCTTCGACAAGACCCGGATTCTCGAAGAGGGGCTGTAGTATTTCGCTGTGACCCTCCAGGATGAGTACATCGCCTGCCTGCAGCAATTCGACTGACGGTGGTGCCATGATCCGCCTGTCGTTGCGCAGAATGACCATCACCGACACTTCGTTCTCGCAGGTCTTTTCAAGTTCGCTCACACTCGTGGCGATCAGGGGGGACTCCGCAGGTATGCGTACTTCAGTGATATAACGTGCGATATGGAACTTATCATTGCTGTCCATGTCAGTGCCAGCGGTATTGCGCGGCAGCAGGCGCCATCCAATAGTGATCAGGTAGAGTATGCCGGAGAGCGCAACTACCAGGCCAACCGGGGTGAAGTCGAACATGGAAAAGGGCTCTCCGACATTCTTTGCCCGAAAGGTGGCGATGATGATATTGGGTGGTGTACCAACCAGGGTAACCAGGCCGCCAAGCAAGCTGGCAAAGGACAATGGAATGAGTAATCGGGACGCCGGTCGCCCTGCCTTCTGTGCATCACGCAATGCAATGGGTAGCATCAATGCCAGTGCACCGATATTGTTCATGAACGCAGACAAAAAAGCAGTGACCGTACAGTTGGCCGCTATCTGTCGCGTGATGGAGCCTCGTGCGTATGCCAGGTATTTCAGAAACAGTTCGACCAGACCGCAGGATTGCAATGCCTGGCTGATGACCAGGACGCAGGCGACAGTAATGACCGCCGGATGCCCAAAACCTTCAAAGGCGTTTTCTAACGGTACTATTCCGGTGTACACCGATGCCATCAGGGCAATCCCTGCGACGACATCGTACCGCCAGTGATCCCAGACAAACAGTGCCATGGTCAACGCAAGAATGAGGAAAACCATCGTCTGGTCAATTGTCACGTCGAGCGGCCTCCTGTCGATTTCTGTTGTCAATTGCAATTCGAACAGATTACCTGAACAATCAATGTTCTTCAGGTTTCCCGGAAATCGATGACATTCAGTTCTGACATCGGCGGTGGACAGGGGCATTAACCTTTTTCTGTCTGACCACGCATGTTCTGGTCCGGGCAAGGGGCCTGTGTTGGCAATAGCGCGTTTTAATTACCGGAGATTTTTTCCGGTTGCTGACAACCATTGAGTGCCGGTCGTTGTCAAGGTGGCCGCTCGGAAAAATGCCAACCAGTCTGTCTGGCATGGAAACTGTCTCACCGTGTGACACAGCTTACTACGACATTCCAATACCGCAATAACGCAACGCGCTTAAACAATGGGAGTTGCCTGTGATTCCCGGCAAGAGATGAGATCAAAATGAAATTGCGGGCAATCAATGTCACGCCTTTTGCCGCACAGGTACTGGCAGGTAGTGGCAGGTTGTGCTCTGCCGCAGTCAGCGCCGGATTTTCCCGATGAGTTCCTGCCTGCCGGAAAGCGCTCGGGGAGAGAGCACCTGCTCTCTCCCCGAGCGTGTTATCACGAGCTGCGTTTGCCGCCGTGTTCGCCGCCGCGTTCGCCACCGTGATCTCGACCGTGATCTCGACCGTGACCCCGACCTCTTTCAGATTTCACGGAGTCGAATCCTGCGCTCTCTTCATCACTGACAACTCCATCCTGGTTGACGTCCAGTTGCGTCTCCATGGCCGCACGTCGTTCTTCATGTGCCGCGCGGCGTTCGTCTCGAGAGAGTTCACCGTCCCCATCCGTGTCGAAGGTGTTCAGCATTTCGGTTTCCCGGGCCATTCGCATGGCGCTACGTTCATCCCGGCTGAGTTCGCCGTCGCCATCGGTATCGTAGGCAGACAGCAGGGTCTGCTTGTACTCATCGCGAATCTGTACGATTTCCTCGGCCGAGATTACACCGTCGCCATCCAGATCCACGAGTTCCGGTCCGGACGCCGCTATGGCAGAGAGACTGACCAGGCAGGCAGCGGCGACAGCACTGATTGGTGATAATTTCTTGATTCGAGTAGTCATTAGTTTATTTCCTGTGTACTTGTATATATATATTTTCCTGATCAGACAAACCATGTCGTTCATCAATCAGGGCGTACACATATCATCGACACCAATCGTGCAAATACCTTGCAGAAAGCGTGAAAGAATCAGTCAAGTTGCGGAAGATCGAATTTATACCCGATGCCGTATACTGAATGCACATACTCGTTTCCTGCGTCCAGTTCACCCAGCTTGTGTCGAAGTTTCTTGACATGGCTGTCTATTGTGCGATCACTGACGACACGGTTATCCGAGTAGATCCTGTTCATGAGCTGGTCACGGCTGAGAATTTGCCCGGGTTTGTCACTTAACGCCTTCAGCAATCTCAGTTCAACCAGCGTCAGGGCGCAACTCTTTCCCTGGATGGATACGGTGGCCTTGTCCTCATTCAGCGAAAAAGCTGTGTCAAGGTCTGTCGGATCCGGTTTGGTCTGACTGCGTCGTAGTACCGCCTTCACCCGCGCGATGACTTCCCTTGGACTGAAGGGTTTACATATGTAATCGTCGGCGCCGATTTCCAGGCCTAGCAATCTGTCAATTTCCTCGACTCTGGCAGTGATCATGATAACGGGCAAATTGCTGGTTTTGCGGATCTCCCGGCATACGCTCATCCCGTCCAGGCCGGGTAACATCAGATCAAGCAGTACCAGGTCTGGCGGTGATCTCAGGATGTCGGTCAGGGCTTCCAGACCGTTGTCGAAAACCACGGTGCTGTAGTTTTCCTTTTCAAGATAACTTTTCAGGACATTTGCAAGTTTGGGTTCGTCTTCGACGACAGCAATTTTCATATGGATCTGGTCGATTCAAGTGGCATTTTGATCTGGACTCTCAACCCGCCGAGGGCAGAATGCGATGCGGTGATCTCACCTTCGTGTGCCTCCACGATTTTCCTGACGATGGTCAATCCCAGGCCGGTGCCACCGGTTTCACGATTTCGGGATGTCTCTGTCCGATAAAGGGAATCGAAGAGCTGGGGTAACTGTTCGTCGGTCACGCCGGGAGCGGTATCTTCCCACGTGATCACCGCATCGGATTGATGCGATTCGAGCCGAATGCTGATGATTCCGCCAGAATCCGTGTAACGTAGTGAGTTCTGTAAAAGATTATCGACAAGCTGCTCCAGCCGCTGACGGTCGCCCCTGACAAAAATGGGAGTGTCGGGCAGGTGAACCTCCAGGCTAATGGATTGACCACTTGCCAGCGCAGTATCCCGGTGGCAACGACCGGCAATGATCGTTGCCAGTTCCAGTGGCTCGAAACGATAGTTTAACGCGCCTATATCCGAGATGGTCAGGCTATGCAGGTCATCAATCAGTCTGGCCAGTCGCAGAGACTCGCTGTGCAGGGATTTGATTGCATCTTCATCAATCGGGTTGACGCCATCGAGCAGGGCTTCGAGTTCGCCCTGAAGTACCGCAACCGGTGTGCGAAGTTCGTGGGAAATCTCCGCCAGCCACTGCTGTCTGGCACTCAGATTGCGATCCAGTGTGGATGCCAGACGATTGATATTACGCGACAGATCGCCAATTTCATCCCCACGTTCGCTGGCAATACGATGCTTGTAGTTTCCTTGCCCGATTTTATTCACCGCGCTGTTGACTGTCTGCAATGGGCGCACGATGCGCGCGGCCAGTGCCAATGCAAGCAACGCTGACAGGATGATCATTGACATTGCTGCGTAGGCAAAACTACGCTTTTGCTGAGCGGCGAAAACCTGGTCGAGTTGCCCTGGCAATTGCTGCAGATTTCTGTATCCGAGGTAGCCATGCAAGCGATCGTCCGTGCGAATTGGCAGCCAGGTGATGCCTTCATCAGCAGGATTCTCCCTCTGTCGGTTACGCCCGATCAGAATGGACTGCCCGGAATCAGCAAGGAGCAGCCTCGGATCGACTGTCAGGGTACTGAGCGAGCGACCGGAACCGCTGCCATTTCGCCTGCGGTTGTCGATCTGGCCGTCGATGGGTATGTCCGGGGGTGGCAGGCGTCGTCCACCAGGACTCCTGTCATCGCGGGATTTGGGGGGGCGCCCGCTTGCAAGATGCCGATTCACCAGTTCCAGCCACCGGCCCATGTCGCTGGTAATCCAGTCCCAGTTTCCGGCGCTTTCAAAACCGCTGGCCAACTCATCAATCATGGGCTGCAGTTTCTGGACTTCGGTCTTGTTGATGTAACCGAGAAATCCGCGATTGAAGCTCCAGCTGTTGAAGGCATACATCAATGCGATAAGAAGCCCGCTGCCGAGCAGTAGCGTAATGAAGAGCTGGTATTTAAGTCGCATTGACTGACAAGTTTATACCCAGTTCCAATCGCTATCGGCAATCTGCGATCGGGACTCAGACGATTCCGCAATATTTGCACATTTCTGAACTGGCCTGAACTGGCCCACCAGCCTGTTGTTATCGAGTCAACTGAATCCAGCCAGGGTCGGTCGATATCATGCCCGGTTGTTCCGCTTATCTATTGGGTGGTGTGCCCGGGCTGGCGTGGGCTCAGTGCCCGGTTGTATACGTCGACGAAGATCGCCAGGTGATCGGCCAGACGCTCAGGCACCTTGGTGGTGCACCAGGTGCGACGGATCAGGCGGTTGATGTTGGCCCGCGACATGGCCAGCACGTGGTTGATGCAGAACAGCGGATCGAAGGCGATTCTCTTCAGCTCCCCCTGCCCGGTCACGCAGCCCCGGACACTTTGGTGCTGCGTGTGCGAGGCCTCGGGAAACAGTGAGCGGATCAGCGCCGGGTAGTCGCTGTGGGCATCGG
>JABDKN010000205.1 GCA_013002205.1 Granulosicoccus sp. | reverse complement strand
TCATGGATATTCAATCTGAAACCCGGTGACAAAGCGACTATCTCCGGCCCGTTTGGCGAGTTTTTCGCCAAGGACACCGACAACGAGATGGTGTTCATTGGTGGCGGAGCGGGCATGGCACCGATGCGATCACACATCTTCGACCAGCTGATTCGACTGAACAGCCATCGCAAGATAAGCTTCTGGTACGGTGCGCGCAGCCTGCGCGAAACTTTTTATGCGGATCACTTCAATCGCTTGCAGGCAGAGCATGAGAATTTCCAATGGCACCTGGCCCTGTCCGACCCCTTACCTGAAGACGAGTGGACGGGGGATACGGGTTTCATTCACAATGTACTGCTCGAAAACTACCTGAAAGACCATCCCACACCCGAAGACTGCGAGTACTACATGTGCGGACCTCCAATGATGAACGCAGCGGTGATCGACATGCTGCAGGAACTCGGTGTGGAAGACGAGCACATCATGCTTGACGATTTTGGTGGCTGAGTCGACAAGAGGCAAAAGAGAACTATGAACAGACGCAGCTATTTAAAATCCTCCCTGATGGTCGGTGGAAGCCTGTTGTTACCACCCGGTGTCCTGTCTCTGGCAGGTTGCAGTGGCACGGCACGCCCGCCGGAACTGGGCGCATTCGACGGACTGGTCATGGGCACGGGCTACAGCGTGCGCTACGGCCACGCACCTGTGAAAGGTCTCGAGCAGGCGGTGTTGGCAGCCCTGCAGGACGTCGACACGCACATGTCCACCTGGAAGGAGAATTCCGAATTGTCCCTGTTGAATCGCAGCACCGACAGTGACTGGCAGCCTATGTCAACGGCGACTACCGCGGTCATCGCACACGCTATGCAAACCAGCGCAAACACGGACGGTGCCTTCGATGCGACGGTCGGCCCGCTGGTTGATTTGTGGGGATTCGGTGCCGGGAGTGCGGTGCCAGCAGGCGGTACGGGTCAGCGACCTGCCGTACAGTCGATCCGGCAAACAATGTCCCGGATTGGACATGAATTCATCGAGGTCGATGTGCAGACAAGTTCCGTGCGCAAACGCAAGCCGGGTATACAGATCGATTTGTCGGGCATCGCCAAGGGTCATGCAGTAGATCGTGTCGCTGCGGTGCTGGATGAGCGTGGTGTGGATAGCTATCTGGTGGAAGTCGGCGGTGAACTCGCCGCCAGGGGCCGGAAGCCCGATGGATCAGCCTGGAAGGTCGCCATCGAGAAGCCGGCGGTAGCTCGACGCGACGTCTTCCGGGTGCTGGATCTCGAGAATCGCGCGATCGCCACCTCAGGTGACTACCGGAACTTCTTCCACGAAGGTGGTAAACGTTATTCCCACGCCATAGATCCGCGCACCGGGCAACCGGTGACCCATGATCTGGCGTCGGTCAGTGTCGTAGCCCAGTCGGCGATGGCGGCAGATGCCCTGTCCACTGCATTGATGATCATGGGTGCGGACGGGGCGATGGCGTTCGCTGAACAGCACGATGTGGCCGCGCAGTTGATACTGAAGTCCGGTGACGCACTGGCTGAACGGCACAGCGCAGCGTTCAGCGCTCTGCTTGGCTGATCTGCGAAACTTGCTCGGAGTTTACATGGCACTGTTTCTGATTACGTTTGGCATCATGGTCCTGGCTGTCCTGGGTATGGCCATCGGTGTAATTTTTGGCCGCACCCCCATTGCCGGCAGCTGTGGTGGTCTTAACGCCGTGGATGGGTCGGGAACCTGCCAAAGCTGTTCACGTCCGTGTGCAGCCAGGCGAAAAGCCCTGGTCAATGGGAAAAACTGATGCTCAAATCGATCAAGGCCAGTGACTACATGGCCGCCAGCCTGGTTACCTTCAATCCGGAAACGGAGATGCGCCTGGCCATCAGCCAGCTCGTGGAGAAACGAATATCCGGTGCCCCCGTGGTCGATGATCACGGGAATCTGGTGGGCATGCTGTCAGAACAGGACTGCATGAAAGTGGCCTTGAGTGCGGGTTATTACGACGACTACGCTGGCCAGGTCAAGGATTACATGAGTACCAATGTGAAGACCATCGATGCGGACACCAGCATCCTGACCCTGGCTCAGCTCTTCATCGATTCACCGTTCCGGCGCTACCCTGTCATGCAGAATAATCGCCTGGTGGGTCAGGTCAGCCGGCGCGATGTGCTGCGTGCGCTCGAAGCCATTTCCTGACGCCATCGCCGGAATGCTGTAAAGCCTCCCCGCTCGGGGCCCTGGCATATTGCCGTTGCGACCACTCTGGTAGTCGTCGCGCCCTGTATGTCAGTCTGGCAATTCATAGCGGATACAATTGTGTGGTATCGACCCATCGGTCGGATTCCACCATTTACCCGAGTTGAACAGCATGGCCCGTTTCCCCTCCAGCGCAAAGGTCGTCATCATCGGACAAGGCGGTATCGTCGGCGCCTCGGTTGCTCACCATTTGATCGAGCGCGGCTGGGAAGACATCGTCGGCATCGACAAGTCTGCAATACCTACCGATATCGGCTCTACGGCCCACGCCTCCGATTTCTGTTATGCGACTGCGCACGATCACATGACATGCTACACCACGATGTACAGCATCGACTTCTACACAAAAATGGGTCGCTATGCGCGTGTCGGCGGGCTTGAAGTCGCAAGAGTGGGCGATGATGAGCGCATGAACGAGCTGAAGCGAAAAGTGGCGTCAGGCAAAGCCTTTGGAACCAATGCCCGCATGATCAGCGCGCGTGAAGCCAAGGAGAAAATGCCCCTGATCGAGGAAGACATGATTCAGGGCGCTCTGTGGGACCCGGATGCCGGCCTGGTGATTCCGCGCTCGCAGGTAGTGTCCGGAGAGCTGGTCGAACGGGCCGAGAGTACCGGCCGGTTGAAGACCTTTGCCAATACCTCTGCCACCGGACTGGACATTCAGGAGGGGCGTATCGTTGGCGTGGAAACGACCCGTGGGTACATCAAGGCTGACCATGTGATCGTTTGTGCAGGTCTCTGGGGTCGGCTGATCGCGGAGATGGCCGGTGAGGACTTGCCCGTCATGCCGGTGGATCATCCCCTGTTGTGGTTTGGCCCCTACGATGAGTTTGCCAATACCGGCAAGGAGATCGGTTGGCCATTGCTGCGAGATCAGGGAAACTCGGCCTACCTGCGTGACACCGGCGATCCAAAAACCTCGGAAGGCGGCATGATCGAGTGGGGCTACTACGAAGAAAAGGAGCCGCGTATGTGTCATCCGCGCGACTTGCAGGAGAAGGAAGATGCTCGCCTGTCGCCCTCGCAACGGGATCTGGACATGGAACAGATCATGGATCCCCTTGAACGAGCCATGGAACTCACGCCCATTCTGGGTGAACTGGGATTCGACGAGAAACGCTCCTTCAACGGGCTGTTGCAGGTTACAGCGGACGGTGGTCCGTCCATTGGCGAGTCGGCCAAAGTGCGTGGCTTATGGTATGCGGTCTCTGTCTGGGTCAAGGACGGGCCGGGGACCGGCAAGCTCATCGCCGACTGGATGACTGATGGTCGCACTGAACTGGACCATTCGGGCATCGATGTGTCACGGTTCTACCCGTTCCAGCAGGAGGAGCAGTACATCCACGATCGCTGCTACGAAACCGCCTTTAAAATCTACAACCCTGCAGTACACAACCGGGAACCCTATTCCAAGGGCAGGGGGATACGCCGCAGTCCGTTCTACGATAGAGAGGTGTCGTTGGGAGCGCATTTCATGGAAGCTGCCGGCTGGGAGAGAGCCCACGGGTACGCCAGTAATGAGCACCTGTTGACGAAGTATGCCGACCAGGTGCCGGTGAGAGAATCCGAGTGGGATAACAGGCACTTCTGGCGTGTATCCAACGCGGAACATTTACATCTGACCGAAGACGTCGGCATGGTCAATCTGTCGCATTTCGCCATCTACGATGTGTCCGGTGCGGATGCGGAAGCACTGATGGAATACGTCTGTGTAGCCAAGGTCGGTGGAGATACGCCCATTGACAAAGGGGTATATACGCATTTTCTGGATCACGCCGGTGGCGTTCGCGCTGACCTGACGGTCATCCGGCTGGCGGCTGATCACTTCAGGATCATCGATGGAGGCGATTCTGGCAATCGGGATTTCGTCTGGCTGCAACGATTAAGCCGGGATCAGGACTTGCGAAACGTCAGGTTTGAGGATCGAACGGAGGATTTTGCCTGCCTTGGCCTTTGGGGACCAAATGCCAGAATCACCCTGCAGACTCTGGTCGATGAACCGGAGGCGTTGAGCAATGAGAATTTTCCCTTTGCAGCGTTTCGCAACATCAGGATCAACGGCGTAGACGTCTCCGCATTTCGCATTTCCTATGTCGGAGAACAGGGTTGGGAGCTCCACTTTGCGTACGACGATGGACTGGCGGTCTGGGACGCACTGGCAGGTGCAGGCGTAACACCCATTGGCGTCGAGACATACGCCAACAGCCGTCGACTGGAAAAGAGCTTGCGATTGCAGAACGCAGACCTGCTGACCGAATACAATCTTCTGGAAGCAGGACTTGCCAGGCCTAAGGTCAAGGCTGCTGATTTCCATGGTAAGGCGGCTTATGTCGCGCAACGTGAAAAAGCGCACCAGAGTGCCTATCTGTGCACATTGTCGATGCTCGATAACGTGGACCAGGATGGAGTGGCCAGGTACCCGGTCGGTACCTGCCCGGTCATGTCCGCTGAAGGCGAGGTGTTGATTGATACTCAGGGACGTCGCTCCTACACCACCAGTATGGCCTATGGCCCGACGATAGGTCGCAATATCGCACTGGCCTATCTGCCTTACGAACAGTGCTCGGAAGGCACGGAACTGTTCATTGAATACTTTGGGGAACGCTACCGCGTCAAAGTCGAGGCCGTTGGCTACAAGCCCTTGTATGATCCTGATAATCTCAAGCCGAAATCCTGAGCGAAACCAGGTGCATGAACGTGTGTTCCCGGTGTTCCCGGTGTTCCCGGTATTGATTATTGGGCTATTCAGCGATATTCTCGGGTTCTGACTATCTGCAATGACAGTCTCGTTATCGTGACAATCGTCAAAACTACAGATTGATGAATACCGGGCGGCAACTTGTCTGCCTGTTACTGTTGTGCTGCTCCAGCGAGCTCCACGCTGAATCACCTGATCCATTGCAGGAGTTGGCCGCACCGTGTCTTGCCTGCCATTCACTGGAGCCGGACGGTGCTACCCATGTGGGTCCATCGCTTGCCGGTATTGCCGGGAGAGCGCTGGCTGCTGACCGGAATTATACCTACTCAGAGGCCTTCACCGAGCGCGCATCCGAGGGACTCGTCTGGAACAGCGACACGTTGGACCAGTTCCTCAAACACCCTCAGGCCATGGTGCCCGGCACGGCCATGAGCTACCGGGGTGTAGTGGACGCGGCCGAACGCTCCCTGCTAGTAGACTGGCTGCTTTCCGAGGATATGGTGACCAACGCGGCAGAACTGGCAGATGCAAACTACAGCCGTGACCCTGCGGTGCAGAGGGTGCTGGAAACCAGTCCCGACATGGAGTATGGAGAATATCTGGCTGGTGAATGCCTGACCTGCCATCAGGCAGGTGACAGGAGTGGACGGGTGCCACCCATTCACGGCCTCACAGCAGACTACTTCATTTACGCACTGCTTGAATACCAGAATGGCTCGAGAAGCAACCGTGCCATGCAGAACATGAGTGGCCCGCTCGGCATCGAGGAAATGGCAGCCTTAAGCGCCGTATTTGCCCGCAGGATGCCGGAATGAACAGACCAGTAGTCTCAATAGAGTGTTAGCGAAAGGAACATGACCACATAGGAGATATACCATGATCAAATTTACACGCAGGCAATTCGGGGCGGTACTGGGTACAGGAGCAGCGTCGATATTACTTCCAGGCGGGTTGCTGGGGCAGACACGGCCTCGTGTGGTCATCGTTGGTGGAGGGGCGGGTGGTGCGACCGCTGCGCGCTACCTGGCCAAGGATGCAGAGGATCAGCTGGATATCACACTGATTGATGACTCGGACACGTATACGACCTGTTTTTATTCGAACCTGTACCTTGG
>JABDKN010000193.1 GCA_013002205.1 Granulosicoccus sp. | reverse complement strand
AAGAACCGAGTTTCTGGAGAGCTGTCAATTGGCGCGTACCGATGTAGTCATCCTTGGCGCAGGCGGGCATGCGAAGAGCGTCATCGAGGCCCTGCAGGCTCATCAGAACTACCGCATTCACGGTTTCACAGTGGCAGCGTCTGACAGTGAAACAGGCTCGATCCTTGGTTATCCGATACTGGGTGATGATGACAGGCTGCCCGGACTGCTGGCGGAAGGCATCAGCCATTTCATACTCGGTGTCGGTTCCACCGGACTGGGGTTCCCACGCAAGCGGCTCTACGGCTGTGCCTGCCAGCTCGGTATGACCCCTGTGTCGGTCGTTCACCCTCGGGCCGTCGTTTCCCGGTATGCGTCCGTGTCATCCGGCAGTGTGGTGCTTGCCGGTGCCATCCTTGGCGCTGAATGCACCATCGGACAGAATGTGATCGTCAACCACGGAGCCATCGTAGAACATGACTGCGTGATCGGCGATCATGTCCATATCGCCAGTGGCGCTTGTGTGGCCGGCTCTGTAAAGATTGGCGCAGGTGCGCACATCGGTGCCGGGGCAACGGTAATTCAGGGTGTCACCATTGGTGATCGCGCCGTGGTTGCCGCCGGCGCCGTCGTGGTCAGGGATGTGGTTGCGGGCTCAACGGTGCTGGGAGTACCTGCCGTACCGCGACACGATAAATCCTGACTGCAGAGCCCCAGCACACCTGACTTGCGTGCGGGAATCAGGATCAGGGGCGATTTCTCGACGAACGTCCGTGCTCCTTGTCGTCATACCAGGTCTTGCACAAGCGCCGTGAAAACACTGCACCTGGTATCAACAGCAGCAAGGTCTGACGTGTCAGTTGCAACGGACTGTACCAGTCCAGCTTTCGCACCGAGGTGAGCACCGGATCGACAGTGAGGATCTCGAAACGCATGTTCCGCCGCCTGCCCCAGCGCTTGAGCACACGGGACAGGAATATTTCCTCACCAGCATAGACGCGATCACTGAACCCGCCCACAGCCTCGAAGGCATCGCGTCTGCAGAACAGAAAACAGCCCGCTGCCAGACGGCCCGTGCGAGCGATGGAATTCCACAGGTGTATGGCGCGCATGGCGTTGGCACTCACCGGCTTGTCGGGGGCGATGACGGAACCACCACCGACGACGCATCCAGTGGCGAGCTGGTCCAGTGCATGTCTCAACAGGCGCGCACTGCAACTGGTGTCTGCATCCAGAAAAACCAGTACCTCACCCGAGGCGGCCGCCACCCCGCGATTGCGTGCACGGGAGATCTGGTTGACCGGTTCGAAGACGACTGTGGCGCCCATGGATTCGGCGATCTCCGGGGTGCGATCGGTGGAGTTGTTGTCAACCACCAACAGCTCACCACGATGCTCAGTATGCTCTTCCACCTCCTTCATCGCTGCCTTGACCTTGACCAGTGTCGCACCGATGAAGGCTGCTTCATTCCATGCCGGGATGATGATCGAGTAGAGCATGTTTATCACAGCGGCAATAGCTGCACGAGGCCCCTTCTGCGGTGCGTACTACGGGCGGTCCTCATGGCCTCACAGAGCTGCCTTTACCCTGCCCATTACCTCGGGAGAAACCCACTCTGTCCATACTTGCTCGTAATTTTCCAGGAAGTAACGCGCCGCTTCGGAGCCGGTTGCCTGGTTGGCAGCCATCCAGGCCAACACTTCATTCAGTGTGTCATTGCCCCACTGGCGAGTACCGAGATAGTCCATGACAACGATGGCCCTATCGGCAAACCCACTGGTGACTACGCTGAACGCTTCATCCCTTGCCCAGCCATTTATCCTGGGTTCTGCACAGTCCGGCACGGCCGTACAGGTTTCCCATTCCCTCCTGTCATGCTCACCCATGTCCAGTCTGACCATTTCATAGCGGCCCAGCATCGCTGCCGGCGCCCAGTAGTAACCCAGCCAGCCCTCCTTACGTTCGAAAGCCCTGGCAATCGATGCATCCAGGCCAGCGGCGGAGCCGGTATCCACCAGTTCGAATCCCTTGTCCTCCGCCCGGTAGGCCCTGAACAGGTTGCGGTTCATGACCTGGCATTTCCAGGCAGAGGGACAATTATGCAACGCACCTCTCGATTCGTCGTCCTGGGCTGGAAACAATTCCGGGTGCTCCAGTGCATCCGACGCAGTCCTGATATCAGGATGGGCATCCGCCACGTACCTGGGAATCCACCAGCCTTCGACACCTCCGTCGGCCAGTACTTCCGCTGCCATGACCAGTTTACCGTTGGCAACCGCCGTGTTCAGCTGTTCTCCCAGGGCATTGACCCATAACTCAGGTGCCAGGTCCGGTTCACCTTTCTCAGCCATCGATGTGAACGTCGGTAAGGTGTCACCGGCAACCAGCATGGCATTGCAGCCGTATCCCTCACCCAGGACCAGCTTGTCAACCTCGGCGATGACTTCGGCCGACGACCAGTTCATGCTTGCAATGCTGACATCGCCGCACTCTGCGACTGCACTGGCGTTCTGGCCTGTCATCAGGCCAGCGGCAAACACCGCTGGCGCCAGGTAATGTCTCTTCACTTGTCTATCCTCAAAACCGCTCCAATGGCACTCACCCTTGAGCTTCGCCGATGGAATGCCAGGCAGTCAGCCCTGGCATTCCATCGGTAGTGACAGACTATCGAGGAAACCTAGTAACGGTAATGTTCCGGCTTGTAGGGACCATCGCAGTCAAGACCCAGGTACTCGCTCTGCTCGTTCGACAGTGTAGTGAGTCTGGCACCGATTTTCTGCAGGTGCAGCCTGGCGACCTTTTCATCGAGTGCCTTGGGCAGCACGTGTACGTTCACCGAATAGTTGGCACCACGTTCCCACAGTTCAATCTGCGCCAGTACCTGATTGGTGAACGAGGCTGACATGACAAAACTGGGGTGCCCGGTTCCGCAACCAAGGTTTACCAGGCGCCCTTCTGCCAACAGCGTGATGCGTTTGCCGTCAGGGAAAACGATCTGGTCAACCTGCGGCTTGATGTTCTCCCAGGTGTACTGACGCAGGCCGGCAACATCGATCTCGTTGTCGAAGTGACCAATATTACAGACGATGACTTCATTCTTCATCTTTTTCATGTGCTCGAGAGTGACCACATTGACGTTGCCCGTGGCGGTGACGACGATATCGACCTGATCGGCCACCTCGTCCATGACGACGACGCGGTAACCTTCCATCGCCGCCTGCAACGCACAGATGGGGTCTACTTCCGTCACCCAGACGCTGGCACCCATTCCGCGAAAAGCCTGGGCACAGCCCTTGCCGACATCCCCGTAGCCCAGTACGACGGCAATCTTGCCAGCCACCATGACATCGGTCGCACGCTTGATGCCGTCGAGCAGAGACTCGCGACAGCCATACAGGTTATCGAATTTGGACTTGGTCACGGAATCGTTGACATTGATGGCGGGTACTTTCAAGGTGCCTTTCCTGGCCATCTCGACAAGACGATGAACACCCGTGGTGGTCTCCTCTGACAGACCTTTGACCTCGCTCAGCAACTCCGGGTAGTCCTTGTGCATCATGATGGTCAGGTCACCGCCGTCATCGAGGATGAGATTCGGAACCCAGCCATTCGGTCCCTTGATGGTCTGCTGGATACACCAGTCGAATTCCTCCTCGGTCTCGCCTTTCCAGGCAAAAACAGGCACGCCACTGGCAGCTATGGCTGCTGCCGCGTGATCCTGCGTGGAGAAGATATTGCACGAAGACCACCGAACTTCGGCGCCCAGCGCGGTCAGGGTCTCGATCAGAACAGCAGTCTGGATGGTCATGTGCAGGCATCCGGCAATACGGGCCCCCGCCAGTGGTTTCTTACCGGCGTATTCTTCTCGCAGTGCCATCAGTCCGGGCATTTCGTGCTCGGCCATGGCAATCTCCTTACGGCCAAAATCGGCCAGGGTGATGTCGGCAACCTTGTAGTCGCGGCTTACATCTTTTGCTGATGCATTCATGAGGTTCAAGTCTCTTGGGTGTGTGTGTGGTTGAGGGTGTTAATGATCAGGCACGGGCTGGTCGTGCCTCAGAACAGTCCTGCAGCCTGGCGAAGTGCGTCGGCGCGATCAGTTTTTTCCCAGCTGAAGTCGGGAAGTTCCCTGCCGAAGTGACCGTAGGCGGCAGTCTGCTGATAGATGGGTCGGATCAGGTCCAGCATGGTCACGATGCCAAAAGGACGCAGGTCGAAGACCTCGCTGATGATGGTTTCAATTCTCCGGTCATCGATCCTGCCGGTACCAAAGGTGTCGATACTGATCGAGGTAGGCTCTGCCACGCCAATCGCATAGGACACCTGTATCTCGCACTTGTCCGCAAGTCCCGCTGCCACGATGTTCTTGGCCACGTAGCGTCCGGCATAGGCGGCAGAGCGATCCACCTTCGAGGGGTCCTTGCCCGAGAAAGCACCGCCACCGTGGCGTGCCATGCCGCCATAGGTATCGACGATGATCTTGCGGCCGGTGAGCCCACAGTCACCCACTGGTCCGCCGATCACGAAATTACCCGTGGGGTTGATATGAATCTTGCTGGTTGGACACTTGTCCAGCCATTCGGCCGGCAGTACCGGCTTGAGGATGTGTTCCATGACCGCCTCACGAAGATCGGCCAGGCTGATATCCGGGTCATGTTGAGTGGAGAGTACCAGTGCGTCGATACCCGCCGGTTTGCCATCCTGGTAGCGCAGCGTAACCTGACTCTTGGCGTCCGGGCGCAGCCAGGACAAGGTGCCGTCGCGGCGCATCTCCGATTGCCGTTCGACCAGGCGATGGGCGTAGGTGACAGGTGCCGGCATCAGGACGTCGGTTTCGTTGTTCGCGTAGCCGAACATGAGGCCCTGGTCGCCAGCGCCCTGCTCCTCGGGTGCCGCACGATCCACGCCCTGGGCAATATGGGGCGACTGCTTGCCAATGCCATTCAGTACGGCGCAGGTTTCACCATCGAAACCCACCGCAGACCGGTTGTAACCGATATCGGTCACGGTTTTTCGCACCAGCGCTTCCAGATCCACATAGGCGCTGGTAGTGATCTCACCGGCGATGATGACCAGACCGGTCTTGACCAGAGTCTCGCACGCTACGCGGGCTCCCTTGTCCTGTTCCAGGATGGCATCCAGAACCGCGTCCGAAATCTGGTCGGCCATCTTGTCCGGGTGCCCCTCGGAGACGGATTCGGACGTGAATATAAAGTCTTTTGCCATTACAAGGGTCTCGATTGATTGATCCGGGTATTGTACACATAAACACATAAGGATTTCTTTATATGAACATCGTCAGCTCGACACTGAACGTCTCAAAAGCGCGACTGTCGTCAAAAAACGGCGATACTCGCCCCTCCTTTGACATTCCAGTGGTCACTCATACCCCGGCGGCCGAATCTGGCAACGAGAATCAGCTCGAGCCCTATAATCAGCGATTTTGAGCAATCACCTGAAAACCCGATGACCTACATACCCAGATGATGCATGCACCTGTCCCACGCGGCATGCGCACCATGGTGCCTGTACTGCTCATCGTGCTGCTGGCAGTGTCCGTCGACTCATGCAAGCGCCAGTCGGAACCCAGCCGGGTTTCTGAAAAACCAGAGGACCTGGCTGCCGATACGCTCACGAAAGCTGAGCCAAGATCCAGTCGCTTCGGTTTGCGTGCACGTGTCAGTTACGATGATATCGAGGCCATGGCGGTTGAATTGTTGCCGGATGCCTATCCGATTACCGGCACGCGACTCGTGTGCAAGCGAATACTGGGAATGGAGGCCTGCGGCACCGTGCAGTGGAATCTGAACGTTCTGCGCACGGCGCCTCCGGTATTGACGGGACAGGACCAGCAGATCATGGTCACGGCGCCGATTCGCTTCACCGGGACGGTAGGTGTTCAGGGACGTGTCGCCAAGGCACTTGGACTCTCTGCCGTGCAGGTCCATGGCGCTGTTATGGCCGATGTCAGCATGGGACTGACCATGCAGGATGACTGGTGCCCCTCGCCCAGCGTGGAGGTGGCCTATCGCTGGATCGAGAAACCGACGGCCTTATGGCGCGGTCGCATGGATTTCAACCTGGAGAGCATCGTCAACGCGGCTCTTGACAAGCAACTGGAGACTCTGGAACCAAGACTCAATGAGGCTATCGACTGTCAGCGCTTTCGCGGACAACTGTCCAGCTACTGGCGCAGTTACACGTTTTCCCTGGATGTCCCCGCGCCTGCCGTGCACGGCGACGCACAACGGCTGCATCTGAATATCGTCCCGACGGGCTTCGCCTTTTCCGGCATTCACACCGAGAGCGACAAGTTCGGTGTCAGTTTTGTCATCGACGGCACGACGGTGGTGGCCAGCACACCGTTACAGACCAAGGCCCTGACCCTTCCCCCGCTTCGGCAGGTCGATTTCCAGTCCAGCAGAACCGACTTCGATTTACTGCTTCGCGCGGATTATACGCAGCTCGAACAGGCCATTACACCCCTGCTGACCAATCGCAGCTTCAGCTCTTCATCGGCCGCCGGCGACGTCAGCGTGCAAGTGAACAGTGTCGAACTGTCAGGTACTACCGGCGGAGTGGCAGTGGCACTGGGATTCACAGCGAAACTGCCTGGCAGCCGTCGTGACACGCGCGGTATCGTCTACCTCAACGCCAATCCGGTAGTGGATGCCGAGGCAGAGCAACTGCGACTGGAAGACATCAGGCTGTCGAAGGTCCTGGACTCCACGTTGTGGAACCTGATCAGTACGGTGTTCGAAGGCCAGATCATTGCCGCCATCGAACGCGGTTCGATCTTCAATCTGTCTACTCACGCACGGGAACTTGAACAACGATTGCAAACTCAATTGCAGGATCCGGCACGCACCGGTGGCGTCACTGTGCGCGCGGAAAACCTGACGATCCGGCTACTGGCGATCATCCCTGAAGCACAGGCACTGGCTGCCAGAGCACAAGTGAGTGCCGAACTCGATATCGATATACCATTGACGGTACTGAAAAAACCGTTGCGCTAGAAAACACGCAGTAGATAAGCAGAGGAAACAGTTTGTGGCCAAGTCACTTCAGGAACAACTCAGGCAGGCTGGAATCGCCAGCCAGAAGCAGGTGGTCAAAGCGCGCAAGGCGCAGAACACCCGGGAAAAAATGCAACGCAAAGGCGTCGACCTGGTGGACGAGACCGCTGACCTGGTCAGGCAGCATGATGCGGAAAAGCTGGCCAGGGACCGGTTACTGAATGAGGAAAAAAACCGCAACGCCGAGCGCAAGGCAATCCAGGGCCAGATTCTGCAATTGATAGATTTGAACGCGATCGCCGACCGGGGCGACGCCGAGTACCGGTTTGACCATGCAGGCGTCATCAAGACGCTGATGCTGTTGCCAGAGCACCGCCAGGCGTTGATCCGGGGTGCTCTGGCCATCGTGGGTAAAGCAGACAAGCTGTCAGTGGTTCCCAGGCAGGCAGCTGAAAAGATCGCAGAACGCGATGCCAGCTGGCTGGTCCTGCTGAACACGCGGGAGGACAGTGATGCGCTGGATGGTGATGATGAGTACGCTGGCTACGAAGTGCCCGACGATCTCATGTGGTGATGGCCTGAAAAATTATTCTCAAAACGGAATGTCGTCGTCAAATTCAGCGCCGGCGGCCGTTGCCATGGGTGCCACTGCGGGTGCCGATGTCGATTTACCCGGCGCCGGCTGGGAACGTGCCGCCTGATTGTGATCCCCACCCCCGGCACTGTCGCCACGGCCGCCCAGTAACTGCATGTCGCGCGCAATTATCTGTGTGGAGTAACGATCCTCACCCGTATTCTTGTCCTGATACTTGTCCGTACGGATCGACCCCTCGATGTAGACCTGGGAGCCTTTTTTCAGGTACTCACCGGCAATCTCTCCCAGCCGATTGAACAGCGTGACCCGATGCCACTCGGTGCGCTCCTGCTTCTGCCCGGACGTCTTGTCCGTCCATTGCTCGGAGGTCGCAATATTGATGGTGGTCACCGCACCGCCGCTGGGCATGTACCGCACTTCGGGATCTGCCCCGAGATTACCCACCAGTATTACCTTGTTTACACCACGTGCCATGATTGTCTCCTCTTGTGAATAGCCGTGTCCGTCCGTTGCACGGTGCCCAATTGTACCGTAGCCCTTCTATCGCCGGTCAACGGACAGCCGAGATTTCACGATCGGGCTGGTATTCCGTACAGCCTGGTCACTGCGTCCACCCGCCCTGCTGGTCCTGGTAGCCCTGCTAGCCCTGATCTCCTTGCCGGATCAGGAACAATCCCGTGCAGCTTCCTCAAAGCGGGCCCGGTCCACCTTCAGGTAGGCCACCCCCTCATCCAGCGCAATGACGACCTCTTCGACACCGGGTGTAGATGCCAGTTCCGCCATCAGGCCACTGCGGCTACGCTCCTCGGCGCTCAGTGTCCGCCGGTGCGTGGTCATCTTGCGTGGCGCCCTGAAACCGGTCAGTAACAGGCCCCAGAGTACGCACAGAGCGAACATGCAGGTGTACAGTCCCGCAGCACCAACCGATCCGTACAGGGCACCGGCACCTGCGCCACCGACGAAGGCTCCGAGGAACTGGCTGCTGCTGTAGATGCCCATGGCACTGCCTTTGGCCCCCGCCGGTGCCAGGCGTGACACCAGTGACGGCAGCAAGGCCTCCAGCGTATTCATGAAACTGAAGAACACCGTAATGCCGATGAACAGCAGCAGCGCGCTGGATTGGGTCGCAGACCATTGCCCGCTGGCAAACAGGCACTGTGATACGCCCAGACCGGCAATGCACAGCAACAAAATGCCACGCATCGCCCGACGTTCGGCGTGGATGATCAGCGGAATCATCGCGGCAATGGCCAGTAACACGGCGGGCAGGTAGATCTGCCACTGACGATCTGCCACGACTCCGGCATCACGCAGTCCCAGTGGCACGGCAAAGAACACCGCAGTAATCAGCAGGTGCAGCATGAAGATGCTGACATTCAGGCGCCGTAGCGCAGGGTTACCGATCAGCCGGCGCATGGTACCCAGGTTGGCACCGGTATCCGCGCTGTACTGACAGCGATCGGGATTCGGCACGACGGTGTGCAGCAACACGATGGCCAGCATCGCAGAGGCTGCGGTAAGCCAGAACAGGCCGTCAATGGAAAACCAGCCAATCAGCACCGGGCCGAGAATCAGGGCCAGGATGAAAGCAAAGCCGATACTGGCCCCCAGGCCCGCCATGACCTTCGTGCGTTGCTCGTCTCGCGTAAGATCAGCTGCAAGAGCCATCAGTGCTGCGGCAATGGCACCTGAGCCTTGCAAGGCACGCCCGATGATCACGCCATAGACTGACTCCGAGATTGCTGCAATGACGCTGCCAGCGGCCAGCAGCAGAAAGCCCAGCGTGATGACTTTCTTGCGTCCGATGCGATCACTCAGCATGCCGAAAGGTATCTGTAATACCGCCTGCAGCAGGCCATAGATCCCGATAGCCAGTCCGATCATCAAGGGGGTGCTGTGAGTGTAGTGATCCCCGAACAGGCTGAATACCGGCAGGATGATGAAGAGTCCCATCATTCTGACCATATAGATCAGCGACAGCGACCAGGCTGCCCGGCGTTCGCCGGGCAGCAGCGCGCTCGACAGGAAATTCGGAGACGTGTTCACGTTGCCTGCAAGGGTCCGGTTCAAGCGGCGTATAGTATCAGGGGTCCGATTCACTGACACCTGCCCGTAGCATCAATCTCCAGTAAAACCGATACCAGCGATGGACATGATCCGCATTCGCGGCGCCCGCACGCACAATCTCAAGAGCATCGACATCGATCTGCCGCGTGATTCACTGATCGTGATCACCGGCCTGTCGGGTAGTGGCAAGTCCTCGCTTGCTTTCGATACCCTGTTTGCAGAAGGCCAGCGCCGTTACGTCGAGTCGCTGTCGGCCTATGCGCGCCAGTTCCTGTCCGTCATGGATAAACCGGACGTGGACATGATCGACGGACTTTCCCCCGCCATTGCCATCGAGCAGAAGTCAACCTCGCACAATCCCCGCTCCACGGTGGGCACCATCACGGAAGTGTATGACTATCTGAGGCTGCTGTTCGCCCGAGCCGGAACACCGACCTGTCCGCAGCATGGTGAAGTCCTGGAGGCCCAGACGCTCAGCCAGATGGTCGATCAGGTGATGGCCATGAGCGGTGGCCGGGGGCTGGCCCTGCTGGCACCGGTCATCAAGGATCGCAAGGGCGACCACGCCACACTGATCGAACGGCTGCGTGCCCAGGGCTATCTACGCGCCCGCATCGATGGCGTCATCACGGAGCTGGAGGGAGACATTTCGCTGCCCGCGAAAAGGAAGCACTCCATTGACGTGGTGGTCGACCGATTCAAAGTGCGGGATGACCTGCGCCTGCGATTGACCGAGTCCTTCGAAACCGCAACCAATCTTGGCGAAGGCAATGCCATCGTGACCTCACTCGATGGCAGCGGCGAGGATATCGTGTTCTCTACACGGTTTGCCTGCAGTCGGTGCGGCTATTCTCTGGCCGAACTGGAGCCACGAGCCTTTTCCTTCAACAGCCCGCACGGTGCCTGCGGTGGTTGTGACGGGTTGGGGCTGAGCCAGTTCTTCGATCCGGAACTGATCATCGCTGATCGCAACGTCAGTCTGGCTGGCGGTGCGATCCGGGGCTGGGACAAACGCAATCCCTATTATTTCCAGATGATCCAGTCATTGGCACGCCACTATGGATTTGCCGTCGATACGGTCTTCGACGAACTGCCAGAGCAGGTACGTGACATCATCCTGTATGGTTCGGGCAAGGAGAAAATCTCCTTCCAGTACCAAAGCGAAAAGGGCCAGGCCAGTTACGAATCCGTACGGGTGTTCGAAGGCATCATCCCGAATCTCCAGCGACGCTATAAAGACACCGAATCCAATGCGGTCAGAGAGGAGCTGGGCAAGCTGCTGTCCTCGCAGACCTGCACCCAGTGCAAGGGGGCGCGACTGAACGAAGCGGCTCGCCATGTGCTGGTCGATGGACACGATCTGCCATCGATCGTGAGTCATTCCATCGGCGAGACCAGGTCGCTGATCGAGTCGCTGGCTCTGACAGGCCAGCGCAAAGAGGTGGCGGACAAGATCACCCGGGAAATTCTCCAGCGCCTGAGCTTCCTGATCAATGTCGGCCTGGACTACCTGTCACTGGATCGCAGTGCCGATACCCTGTCCGGGGGCGAAGCGCAGCGCATTCGCCTGGCCAGCCAGATAGGGGCCGGCCTGCAAGGGGTCATGTATGTGCTCGATGAACCTTCCATCGGTCTGCACCAGCGCGACAACGACAAACTGCTGAAGACACTGAAATACCTGCGTGATCTCGGCAATACCGTCATCGTGGTCGAGCACGATGAAGACGCCATTCGCGCAGCCGATCACGTGCTGGACATAGGACCCGGAGCCGGTGTACACGGTGGCACGATCGTAGCCTGCGGCACTGCTGCGCGAATCATGAAAAGCAAGGCGTCCATCACCGGACAGTACCTGAGCGGAAAACGCAGGATCGAGATCCCGATACGCAAGAAGCCGGGCCGGCAGTTCATCAGCATTCGGCAGGCTCGTGGCAATAATCTCAAGAATGTCGATGTGAAGATCCCCGTGGGTGTTTGCACGGTGGTAACCGGCGTGTCCGGTTCGGGCAAGTCCACACTGATAAACGACACTTTGTACAAGCAGGCAGCCAATGTCATCAACCATGCCAGGCATTCGCCCGCCCCGTTGAAAAGTATCACCGGGCTGACGGTATTCGACAAGATCGTCGATATCGACCAGAGTCCGATCGGTCGTACCCCTCGAAGCAATCCGGCAACCTATTCAGGCTTGTTCTCACCGATACGTGATCTGTTTGCCGGTACGCATGAAGCACGATCCCGCGGATACAAGGCAGGGCGTTTCAGTTTCAATGTCAAGGGCGGTCGCTGCGAAGCCTGCCAGGGTGATGGCCTGATCAAGGTGGAAATGCATTTCCTGCCCGATGTGTATGTGTCCTGTGACGTCTGCCAGGGCAAGCGCTATGGTCGCGAAACTCTCGACATTCGCTACAAGGGCCAGAACATTCACCAGATCCTGTCGATGACCGTCGAGCAGGCCAACGATTTCTTCGCGGCTGTACCGGTTCTCAACCGCAAACTGGCGACGCTGATGGATGTGGGACTATCGTATATTACGCTGGGACAGAACGCGACTACGCTGTCCGGTGGCGAAGCCCAACGCATCAAGCTTGCCCGAGAGTTGTCCAAACGTGATACCGGCAATACCCTGTACATACTGGATGAGCCAACAACCGGCCTGCACTTCGAAGATGTCAAGGCCCTGCTCACTGTATTGCAACGGCTTCGCGATGCAGGAAACACCGTGATCATCATCGAACACAATCTGGATGTGATCAAGACAGCCGACTGGATCATCGACATGGGTCCGGAAGGCGGTCATCGTGGCGGAACCGTCGTGGCTGCAGGAACCCCCGAAACCATCATGGCCTGCAAGGCGTCTTACACCGGTGCCTATCTCAAGCGGCTGATGGCTCGCTGATGGCAGGCGAGCACTGGAAAGCCCTGTTTCACCGGCTGGGCATGAGGACGGAAAACGCGCTGGAGGCCGTCGCTGCGCTGACTCGCCAGCGTCTGCACCCGGAAGTCCCGCTGCATATCATTGCCTACCGCGGCTTTGGTGCACGCGCCTCCAGTGGCTGGCAGGGCAGCTTGGGTGGGCGGGTGCTGAAATACCGGAAACATCGACAAACCCATGCGTCCGAGCTGTGGAGAAACCTGCGTGCCAGTTACGCGCGCTTCGATACGCGTGAAGTGGCCGGCGTGCTGGTCAGGGGGCGTGTCGGCGACGACACAGCTGAGGCCATAACCGATGAGGAGGGCTATTTCACCTTGTCGTTCGAATCGATGGATCAGCCCCCGGGGGCAGCGGAACTGGAGGTTCACATCACCCTGCCCGACTTCACCGGCTATCGACTCGATGGTGATGCGATGATCGTAGTGCCCGGCTCCCATGCACGTTTCGGGATCATCAGCGATATCGATGACACCTTGCTGGTTACCCGGGCCACCTCACTGCTCCGCATGATGCGACTGACACTGCTCGAGTCCAGTGCAACGCGGCTGGCATTCGATGGCGTTGCCGAATTCTACCGGGCATTACACGATGGTCGAAATCCATTTTTTTATGTATCCAGCAGTCCATGGAATCTGTATGAATTCCTGACTGACTTCATGCGCCTGAACGACATCGTGCCGGGCCCTCTCATGCTGCGCGATTTCGGCATAGACGAAAGCAAATTCATCGCCGGTTCCCACCGCGAACACAAGGTGGCGCAGATTCGTGCGGTGATGGACCAGTACCCGGCATTGCCCTTCATTCTCTCAGGCGACAGTGGACAACATGACCCGGAGATCTACGCCACGATATGTGCCGAGTATCCCGGGCGCATTCAGGCGATCTATATCCGCGACGTCAGTGATCACTGGCGGCGCCAGTCCGTTCAGTCCCTGATCACGCAATTGAAGCAGCAGAATGTTGACATGCTGCTGCTTCCCGATACCATCGCAGCCGCCCAGCACGCGGCCGCGCATGGATTCATCGAGCAGATGTCTGCCGAGAGCGTCATCGCCAGTGTCCACCAGGCACAGACGACAACCCGTACGCCAGGGTCGCATACCGGGTGAAGAGTGTAACGCCCCAGGTTCTGGAAAGCTGGCACGATTCCACCGGCTCTGTCGGCTGGGGTATCAGCTTCATGATAGCCGGTACCATGATCGTGCCGGTCATGGATGCCATCGCCAAATTCCTGGGTGACAGCATGGCACCCGTGCAGATCAGTTGGGGGCGGTTCCTGTTCCAGTTCATCTTCATGGCCATGGCGATCATTCCCCTGCAAGGTGTCAAGGCGTTATGGCCAAAGCGCCCGCTGATTCATGTCGTTCGTGGCATCCTGCTGGCCATAGCCACCACCTTCTTTTTCTTCTCTCTGCTCTATCTGCCATTGGCCAATGCAATTGCCATCTTCTTTGTCCAGCCGATGATCCTGACCTTGCTCTCTGCCGTGTTTCTGGGTGAACGTATTGGCTGGCACCGCAAGGCAGCGGTCATCGGTGGCTTTCTTGGTGCACTACTGATCATCAAGCCCGGTACCGACAGCTTCACCATGGCAGCCTTGCTGCCGATGTGTGCAGCTGGCTTTTTCTCAGCCTACCTGGTGATCACGCGATCAGTCGCCAAGGTCGATCATCCCCTGGTCATGCAGTTTGCCTCCGGAGTCGGGGCGACGCTGTTCCTGTCACTGCTGTTGCTGCTGGGCATGGGCAGTGATCTGCCGCAGTGGACACCGTCGACACCGGACCTGGCGCAATGGGCGTGGCTGGCCGCTATCGGCATGATCGCAGCAGTGGGGCATCTGCTGGTGGTCATTGCCGTGAATCGCGCTCCGACCTCTCTGCTCGCGCCGTTCGGCTATGTGGAGATCATTGCCGCCACCCTCCTTGGCTGGCTGGTATTCGGCGACTGGCCGGATCACCTGTCATGGGTGGGCATTGCCGTCATCGTCATCAGTGGACTGTACGTGTTCATGCGCGAGCAGCGCCAGGTCCGCCAGGAAGCAGGTTTACTCACCGACTCACACTGACGTCGTGCAATGGTTTGAACAGCCTGCCCTCTACCAGCAGTACCACTACCAGTGCCAGCGCGCTGTTCAGTGCGAACGCGCTGATCAGCGGCACCGTGCTGCCATCGAATGCCTGACCGATCAGAAAACCGAGAATTGCCGCGCCTACCGTGGTAATGCAACCCTGAACCGACGAGGCGGTTCCGGCAATACGGCCCACCGGCTCCATGGCCATTGCACCGAAATTCGGTGCCGTAAGGCCAAAACAGAACATCAGGGCGGACTGCAGTGCCACGAAAGAGGCCAGGCTCTGCAGACCCACGCCTGTGATCAGCAATCCCAGTAATGCAATAAACAGCATGGCGCACAGCGCCGAGTGTGACACGAAGCGCGAACCGACACGCTCGACGATACGTGAATTCACGTAGGAGGCCAGGGCCATGCTGATTGCTGTCATCGCAAAGTACACAGTGAACAGCTGCGGCGCATCGAACACGTCCGCAAAAATCTGCTGAACCGAGCCGATATACCCGAACAGGGGGCCGAGCATCAGCGTCATTGCTATCGTGTAGCCAAGGGACTGGCGCGTGGTGACGATGACCTTGAAGGCGCTGGCTACGCGCCGCGGCGACAGTGGCAGGCGGTGCTCTGCACGCAGGGTTTCGGGCAGGTGCAGCCAGGCCCAGACTGTCAGGCCCAGGGCAAAGAGGGCCAGAGCGAGAAAGATCCAGTGCCAGCTGACGAACAGCATGATGCCCTGCCCGATGGCAGGGGCCATGACCGGCACGATCAGGAAAATGATGAAAGCCAGGGACATGACCCGGGCCATCTGCCGGCCTGAATAGCAGTCACGCACGATGGCAATGACAAGTACCCGTGTGGCGGCAGATCCGGTGCCCTGCATGAAGCGTGTCAATACCACGGCTTCGAAGCTGCCAACGAAAACGGTGATGATGCTGAACAGGGCATAGACCGAGACGCCAAACAGCAGGATTGGCCGCCTGCCGAATCGGTCGGACAAAGGTCCGTAAATCAGCTGAAAGATTCCAAAACCGAGCAGGTAGGCAGTGATCACCCATTGGCGGTCGTTCGGATCCACGACACCAAGCTCTTCACCGATTGCCGGTAGCGCGGGCAGCATGGTATCCACGGCCAGGCCATTGAGCGCCATGAAGCCAGCCATCATGGTGACGAAGGCGGCAAAACTCAGCCCTGGATGCGGTGTATCAGGTGGGTCTGACGAGGTCATGTACGAATCGGATCGTTAGCTGCAATATACTGCATGCACCTGCAGGCTCTGTCAATTCCTGCCATCGATGATCGAGCGGGCCACCGCCACACGCTCCGCATTGTCGGCCGCAAGCCTGCCATCGGCATGCCAGAGTGAATTCTCGAACCCCACTCGCAACTTGCCGCCTGCCTCATGAGCGCTCTGCAGGCATGCGGTTTCACCGATACCGAAGGCACAGACTGCCCAGTCCGCGTCGGGTGACAGGCGTCTCGCTACATCGGTAAACGGGATCAGATCCACGCTGCGGCTTTGCTGGTCGACACTGTAGCGGCCCAGCACAAAGAGCAGTTGCAGCGCTTGATCCGCATACAGACCCTGGGGGAAGAGGGACACCAGGGACACCAGATCCGCAGGTTCATACAGAATGTGCTGAACGGCAATGCCACGATCCTGGCACTCGTTGTAGAAGTCGATGTTCAGTCTGGTCTCGGCATTGGCGGACAGTTCGGCCACTGACACCGACACGCTGGCAGGCTCGCAGTCGCGCACGAGCTGGCGTTGCTGGGCAGGTGTATAACATCCCACAGCCTCGGTGGTAATCTGTACCCGCATTCCGGGCACCGTGTGCTGCAGTTCCTGAATCGCCTCGCCATACAGTCCCGCATCCAGAATGTGAGCGCCCGCCTGGTCGCGTACATGCAGATGAAGGCCGTCTGCGCCCGCTGCATGACAAGCCTTCGCCGTGAGCACGGTTTGCTCTATGCTCACCGGTAATGCCGGATGATCAGCCCGCGTTCGACGTGCGCCATTGGGTGCCACCATCAGTGCTGGCAAGGGTTCGATGCCGGGCATCAGTAAGCGTCGTCCATCGTGTGTTGCCATGTCCCGACGACCTCTTCTTCCTGTTGCTTAGTCATCACGCTAGCAGAATCGTCGATGCTGGTGCGGAGTCACTACTATACGCCGGCGCGCATCCGACACCTCAGTGATGCTCCGCACCGGCACTCAATTCCCGGTTCAGAAGCGCCTCGACCGCATCGCGTGGATCCACCCCCTCCACCACCACCCGGTATATCTGTTCAATGATCGGCATGCGCACATCCAGGCGCCTCGCCTGGGCGAAGACGGCTCTGGCAGCACCCACGCCTTCAACCACCTGGCCGATTTCAGCGGCTGCTTCATCAATCGTCTTGCCGGCTGCCAGAGCCAGGCCCATACGACGATTTCGAGACTGGTTATCCGTACAAGTCAAGACCAGGTCCCCCATACCGGCGAGACCGATGAATGTTTCAGCCCTGGCTCCCATCGCCAGTCCCAGTCGTGTCAGTTCACGCAGACCCCGATTGATCAGGGCTATGCGCGCATTGGCACCGAAACCCAGCCCGTCCGACAAGCCTGCGCCAATCGCCAGTGCATTCTTGACCGCACCGCCAATTTCAACACCGATCATGTCATCGGAGGTGTAGGCAATGAATGCCCTGGAGCGCAGGGCCGCGGCCAGACGGTCCGACCACTCCGGGGTCGAACCGGCGACGGTAATGGCGGTTGGCAGACCTGCTCCCACCTCCAGTGCAAAGGTGGGTCCGGACACGACTGCGTAGTTTTCGCATTCGGGCAACAGCAAGTGAGCCAGTTGGTGTGGCAGGAGGCCCGTGCTCAACTCGAACCCCTTGGTTGCCCAGGCAAGCTCCAGGGAGGCTATCCCGGTACCCCGGGTTTCTTTCAATTGTTGCAGTACGCGGCGAAAAGCATGACTGGGGACCGAGACAAGAATGCGCTGGGTCGACGACACGGCCTGGTTGAAATCCGGCTCGATGACCAGTGTGTCGGGAAATCGGCAACCGGGTAAATACCGTTCGTTGCTGCGATCCTGTTCCAATTGATGCATCAGGACCGGATCGCGGCCCCACAGAATCACCGGGCTGGAACCGGCTCGAGCCAGTTGAATGGCCAGCGCCGTACCCCAGGATCCGGCACCAATCACGGTAATCGGTACCGCAGTTTCCGTGTGTGACTGATTCATCTCACCCTCTCAGTGAATGCCCAACGGCGGCCAACTGCAATGCGCCTGTCTGCACTGCCCATTGACGCGCATAGAAGCCGCTTGCCTCAACCAGTTCCTCGTGTGTACCCTGCTCGACGATGACGCCCTTGTCCAGGACCACGATTCGATCCGAGGCCACGATGGTGCTCAACCGGTGGGCCACGACCAGCACGGTCCGACCCCTGGAAATCACGGCCAGCGAACGCTGAATCGCCGCTTCGGTTTCATTGTCCACAGCACTGGTTGCCTCATCGAGAATCAGCACGGGAGGATCCTTCAGAATGGCCCGTGCCAGCGACAATCGCTGCCGTTGCCCTCCCGAGAGTTTTATCCCTCGCTCCCCGACCAGGGTGGCGAAACCCGCCGGCAGGGCATCGATGAATTCCGTCGCCTCGGCGGCAACGGCAGCCTGGCGAACCTGTGTGTCCGAGGCATGCGGATTTCCATAGGCTATGTTGTCCCAGATACTGCCTTCGAATAAAAAAACATCCTGGCTCACCAGTCCGATGGTCTGGCGCAGCGAACTCAGTGAAAGCTGATCCACCGCCACACCGTCGATGCAGATCTCGCCACTGTCCACCGGATAGAAGCGCAGCAGCAGCTTGATCAGGGTGGATTTACCGGAGCCGGTGGCCCCGACCAGGGCCACGGTGGAACCTGCCGCCACATCCAGTGTGACATCCGAGATCCCCATGCTGGAGTCGGGGTAGTGGAAACTCACTGAGCGGAACGATACTGAGCCGGCTGTGTGCACAGGAAGCTCCTGCTGACCAGTGTCATCGACACCTGATTCAGTTTCTATCAGGCCAAGAATGCGCCGCGTGCTGGCCATGGCGCGTTCGTACAGATCGACCGTCTGCGCCAGACGGGTCAGCGGCCACAGCAGGCGTTGTGTCAGGAAAACCAGCATGCCATAGGCCCCTACGTTCAGGGACCCATCCAGGGCCTTCATACCGCCGAGTATGAAGGTGGCCAGGAAACCGGCCAGTATTGCCATACGAATCAACGGTACGAAGGCGGAGGAGACCTTGATGGCGCGACGATTCGCCTGCACGTAATCGCTGCTGGCCAGACGCAGCCGCTCACTTTCCCGCGCCTCGGCGGTGAAGGATTTGATGGTAGCCATGCCACCGATGTTGTTACCCAGGCGACTGGACAGGTCGCCTACCCGGGCGCGCACGTCTGCATACAGCGGTGTGGCTCTGCGCATGAAGAAGAACGCTCCCCAGATGATGACGGGGATGGGTGTGATGGCCAGCAGTGCGATACTGGGCGAAATGATGAAGAACACACTGCCTATCAGCGTGACACTGACGAATACCTGCAGGAAGTCATTGGCACCGCCATCCAGAAAGCGCTCAAGCTGATTGACGTCGTCATTGAGTATCGCCGTCAGTTCACCGGAACTTCGCGATTCGAAGAATCCCATGTCCTGGCGCTGAACCTGGTCATAGGCATCCTGGCGCAGGTCCGCCTGCAGATCCTGTGCAATGTTTCTCCACAGAATCAGGTAGAGGTACTGAAAAAGCGACTCACCAGCCCAAATCAGCAGGGTCAGGCTGCCAAGCATGAGGATCTGTGTCTGGGGTGACTCGAAGCCGAAGCCAGCCAGGAAACTCTGCTGCTGGTTAACGACGACATCAATGGCGACACCGATCAGGATCTCCGGCATGATGTCGAACAGGGTATTCAATGACGAGCAGGTGGCCGCCAGCAGGATTCGCAGACGATACCCTCGTGCATATCGCAGCAGGTGCAACAGGGCACCGAAGCTGCTACCGACTGCAGTCATGTTCACAGAATCCTTCGACACAGACGAAAAAGGCCCATGCTTGTATAAGCAACGGGCCTTTACAGTACTCCGACCACCACCAGGGTGATCAGGGCAGAGGGTGTATTACGCGTCGCCTCGTTCCACAAACTCGATGATGGCCATCGGTGCATTGTCACCCGGGCGCATACCGCACCTGAGGATTCGCGTATATCCACCGGGACGGGTGGCAAAGCGTGGTGCAATCTCACTGAACAGTTTGCCCACAGCGGCCTTGTCGCGCAGGCGATCGAAGGCCTGGCGGCGTTTGGCCACGTTGTCCTGCTTGGCACTGGTAATCATCGGCTCGATGACCCGTCGCAGCTCCTTGGCCTTGGGCACGGTCGTCTTGATTGACTCATGCTCGACAAGCGAGGCTGCCATGTTGCGAAACATGGCCTTACGATGGCTTGAATTACGGTTGAGCTTGCGCCCGCTCTTACGATGTCTCATGTTCTTGTCTCGTGCTTACTTGGCCATTTCCCGTTGCTTCTGCAATTCGGGGGGCGGCCAGTTTTCCAGGCGCATGCCCAGCGATAATGCCTGCTGTGCCAGAACATCCTTGATTTCCGTCAGGGACTTCTTACCCAGGTTGGGCGTTTTCAACAATTCCACTTCGGTGCGCTGAATCAAATCGCCAATGTAGTAGATGTTTTCGGCCTTCAGGCAATTGGCGGAACGCACGGTCAGTTCCAGGTCATCCACCGGTCGCAGCAGGATAGGATCGATATCGGAGGCTTGCTCTTCTTCCTGCGTCTGTGTCTCAGCCTTCAGGTCGACAAACACGGACAGCTGTTCCTGCAGTATGGTTGCGGCCTTGCGGATGGCTTCTTCCGGATCGATCGTACCGTTGGTTTCCAGGTCGACAATCAGTTTGTCGAGGTCGGTACGTTGCTCGACACGGGCACTTTCCACGTTGTAGGCAACCCGGTGTACCGGACTGAATGAAGAATCGATCTGCAGGGTGCCTATCGGACGGCTTTCACCTTCTTCCAGCGTGCGATGGGAGGCCGGTTCATAACCGCGACCTACACGGGCACGCAGAGTCATGTTCAGGTTGACATCACCTGTCAGGTGACAAAGGACATGATCCGGGTTGATGATCTCGATATCATGATCCAGTGTGATGTCGGCAGCGGTGACGATGCAGGGTCCCTGCTTGACGAGCTTCAGTGTTGCCTCGTTCTTGGCGTGCATGACGATGGACACACCTTTGAGGTTCAACAGGATATCGAGCACATCTTCCTGCACGCCCTCCATGGTGGTGTACTCGTGCAGCACACCCTCGATCTCGGCCTCATAGAAGGCCGCACCGGGCATGGATGACAACAGTATTCGCCGCAGGGCATTGCCCAGCGTATGGCCGAATCCACGTTCCAGCGGCTCAAGCGTGACCTTTGCATGGTTGGCATTGGCCGCCGAGACGTCAACGATACGTGGCTTCAAGAATTCAGTTTGCATGGCATTCAACGTAATTCAACCCCTAAATGTTAGTGGAGCGGCCAAAGTGCCACCCCACCCTAAAGCTGTAACTGGCAAGCGGGACATCGTGCTTACTTCGAGTACAGCTCCACAACCAAAGATTCGTTGATCTCGGCTGGCAGATCGGCACGGTCAGGTACAGCCTTGAACATGCCTTCAAATTTCTTTTCATCCACTTCGATCCAGCCCGGTACGCCACGCTGCTTGGCCAGTTCGAGTGCATCGGATATTCGCGCCTGTTTACGGGCTTTCTCGCGGATGGTGACTACCTGGTTCGGCTGAATCTGGTAGGAAGCGATGTTGACTATCCTGCCATCTACCATCACTGACTTGTGAGATACCAGCTGCCGAGCCTCAGCGCGTGTTGAACCGAACCCCATGCGGTAGACAACGTTGTCCAGACGCTGCTCGAGAAGTGACAACAGGTTTTCACCGGTTGAACCCTTGCGTGCAGCAGCCGCCTTGTAATAATTGCGGAACTGCTTCTCGAGCACGCCGTACATACGTCGAAGTTTCTGCTTTTCACGCAACTGGATGGCGTAATCAGACGGCCGTCCACGTTTGGCTCCCTGCATGCCCGGAGGTGTTTCCAGGTTGCACTTGGACTCCAGAGGACGAATTCCGGACTTCAGGTAGAGATCGGTGCCTTCTCGGCGGCTAAGCTTGCACTTGGGGCCTGTATATCTAGCCACGGTTCATACTCCTACTGCTGGATTTCAATGATTGGCAAGTCATCTCACACACGGCGCTTTTTAGGCGGACGGCAACCATTGTGTGGGATTGGTGTGACGTCAAGGATACTGCTGATCTTGAAGCCGACATTGTTCAGCGAGCGAACCGCTGAATCACGACCCGGGCCGGGGCCCTTCACGTGAACGTCGATGTTCTTCAGACCATATTCCTTGGCGGCTTCACCGGCACGCTCTGCGGCCACCTGGGCTGCAAACGGCGTACTCTTGCGTGAACCACGAAAACCTGAACCACCTGCGGTGGCCCATGACAGGGCATTGCCCTGGCGGTCAGTGATCATGACAATCGTGTTGTTGAACGATGCATGAATATGAGCAATACCGTCAGTGACGGTACGACGAACCTTCTTCTTGGTGCTGCTTGCTGCCATAACTTTCTCTGATTAACGCTTGAGCGGCCGACGCGGACCCTTGCGCGTACGCGCATTGGTCTTCGTACGTTGACCGCGAAGGGGTAAGCCCCGACGATGGCGAATTCCACGGTAGCAACCGAGATCCATCAGACGCTTTATATTCATCGAGACATCACGACGCAGGTCGCCTTCGACGGTAAATTTTCCTACTTCAGTACGCAGGCTCTCGATCTCTGCTTCGGTGAGATTGCGTACCTTGTTATCCGGTGCAACGTTTGCAGCATCACAAATCTGATACGCCCGTGTACGACCGATCCCGTAAATCGATGTCAATGCGATCCAGGTATGCTTCTGGACCGGAATATTAATGCCGGCAATACGTGCCATGCTTATCTCCGCCTATGATTCTTGAACTAGCCCTGACGCTGCTTGTGCCGGGTGTCAGTACAAATGACGCGAATAACGCCCTTGCGCCTGACAACCTTGCAGTTGCGACAGATCTTCTTGACCGATGCTCTGACTTTCACTGTACTAATCTCCTAATAAGACCGGACGGGAAACGCCGATCGGTCCACGCAGTCTTCAGCGTGCCCCTTTCGGAACTCCCTTGGTGCCTTGCTTCTTCATCAAGCCTTCGTACTGATGGCTCATCATGTGTGCCTGCGCCTGACCGACGAAATCCATGACTACCACGACAATGATCAGCAGTGACGTGCCTCCGAAATAGAACGGCACATTCCACAGCAGGATCAGGAATTCGGGCAACAGACAGACGAGCGTGATGTACAACGCACCGTAGAGTGTCAGACGAGTCAGTACACCGTCGATATACCGGGCAGTTTTTTCCCCGGGACGGATACCGGGAATGAACGCACCCGATTTCTTCAGATTATCCGCTGTTTCCTTGGCATTGAACACCAGGGCCGTGTAGAAAAAACAGAAAAAGATTATTGCCGATGCATACAACAGTATATAGACCGGCTGTCCGGGTTGCAGCGTCGAGACGATCGTATTCAGAAAGGAGTTCGAGTTGCTGGTGGCCAGATCGCCCAGCGTTGCCGGAAACAGGATGATGCTGGATGCAAAAATCGGTGGAATCACCCCGGCCATGTTCAGTTTCAGCGGCAGATGGCTGGTCTGTGCAGCAAACATCTTGCGCCCCTGTTGCCGCTTGGCGTAGTTGACGGTGATTCGGCGTTGCCCCCTTTCCACGAACACCACGAAAGCCGTCACCGCCAGAACCATGGCGAACAGCAGGATGATCACGAAATAGCTCAACTCGCCAGTACGGGCCAGTTGCAGCGTGCCACCAATGGCCGCTGGCAGGCCGGCGACGATACCGGCGAAGATCAGGATCGAAATACCGTTGCCGATACCGCGTTCCGTGATCTGCTCCCCCAACCACATCAGGAACATGGTGCCGGTGACCAGCGTGATGGCAGCCGTGAGCACGAAGCCGGGTCCTGTCAGAAATACTACGCTCTGGCCGTTGGCACCCTGGTTCTGCAGGGCAATGGCAATACCGACTGCCTGTACCGACGCCAGCAGCAATGTTCCGTAGCGCGTGTATTTGGTAATGACCCGGCGCCCGCTCTCACCTTCCTTGCGCAGCTGTTCCAGCTGGGGGATCACGTGCGTCATGAGCTGCATGATGATGGAGGCCGAAATATAGGGCATGACACCAAGTGCAAACAGCGACATACGTGACAAAGCGCCCCCGCCGAACATGTTGAGCATGCCCAGGATACCGCTGCTCTGCTGTTCGAACAGATCCGCCATGACGCGAGGATCCACACCGGGAATGGTGATGTGCGACCCGATGCGGAAGATGATCAGCGCAAACAGGACGAACAGCAGACGCGAACGCAGCTCGGCAGACCCACCGATTCCGGATAACGCAGGCTTGTTCTTATCAGCAGCCATGACCTAGCTGGCAGCCGCTGCAGCGGGTTCGGTGACAGATCCACCTGCCTTCTCGATGGCAGCCCTGGCACCCTTTGTCACGCGGCAGCCGGATACTGTGCATGGCGTGGTTATCTCGCCTGACAGAATCACTTTCACGGTCTTGGTCTGCAAGGGAACGATTCCCGCTGCAATCAGTGCCTCGACAGTCACATTGCCACCTTCGATCATGGCGAGCTCGTGCAGACGGACCTCGGCATATTGCCGAGCCATTCTGGAGGTGAAGCCGAACTTGGGCAGACGGCGCTGGATGGGCATCTGACCGCCTTCGAATCCAACCTTGTGCCAGCCACCGGAACGGGATTTCTGTCCCTTGTGCCCACGACCGCAGGTCTTGCCGTTGCCAGACCCGATGCCGCGTCCCACGCGGTTGGCGACCTTGCGGCTGCCAGCCGCCGGTTTCAGATTATTGAGACTCATGACGTAAGCTCTTGTCAGTCAGTACGAAAACGACCCGCGCCAGGCGCAGGTCTGAAAAAGTGTTGCCGGAAGCACTGTCAGGCGGATTCTTCCACGCGCAACATGTAATACGCCTTGTTGATCATGCCGCGATTTTCAGGCGTGTCGATCACTTCGACGGTCTGGTGCATTCGACGCAGGCCAAGGCCACGAACACTGGCCTGATGATTCTTCAGGCGACCGTTCAGGCTCTTGACCAGCGTAACCCTGAGAGTCTTGTCACTCACTGTCACTCTCCCTTTATTTCTGCAACTGTCTTGCCGCGTTTGGCGGCAACCGTTTCCAGGCTCTGCATGCTGCTCAGCCCGTTGATGGTGGCACGCACGACGTTGATCGGGTTGTTGGTGCCAATGATCTTGGCCAGTACATTGTGGACCCCGACAGCCTCAAAGACCGCGCGCATGGCACCGCCTGCAATGATCCCGGTACCTTCCGAAGCCGGCTGCATGTATACCCGCGCGGCACCGTGCCTGCCCGTCAGCGGATACTGCAGAGTGCCTCCGTTCAAGGTGACCGTTTTCATGTCCCGGCGTGCCTTTTCCATGGCTTTCTGAATGGCCAATGGTACTTCACGGGCTTTTCCATAGCCCAGGCCGACGCGCCCGTTACCATCACCGACGACGGTCAGTGCCGTGAAACCGAACTGGCGTCCACCCTTCACGACTTTCGCAACGCGGTTGATGGTGACCAGCTTTTCGATATAACCGTCGCTGTTTTGATTGTAATCGTTCTGTGCCATGCTTTTTTACCAATTTCCTGGGTTCTGGCTGCCCGAAGACACCCTTGCCGCTATTCGCGCAGTGATCAGAATTTCAGGCCGTTTTCACGGGCTGCTTCGGCCAGCGCTTTCACACGACCGTGATACTTGAAACCGGAGCGGTCGAACGCCACCTGGCTGATGCCCGCTGCCGTGGCCTTTTCAGCAATGCTCTTGCCGACCGACACAGCTGCATCGACGTTACCGCCGTGCTTCAGCGACCCACGCAACTCCTTGCTGAGGGTCGAAGCAGCGGCCAGCACCC
This sequence comes from Granulosicoccus sp., assembly GCA_013002205.1. Taxonomy (GTDB): domain Bacteria; phylum Pseudomonadota; class Gammaproteobacteria; order Granulosicoccales; family Granulosicoccaceae; genus Granulosicoccus. The sequence continues at coordinate 11,452 of JABDKN010000193.1, read as the reverse complement.
GACTTCCGTCGGCATCGATGACCTGGGCATAGATGTGCCGGGGCGTGCGATGCACGGACAGGCGAGGTACGCTGAGTTCGCGGATCTTTGCGCGCGTACGCTTGGCACGACGCAGACGACTGATTTTCTTATCCATTTCGATTGCTCTTCTGCGCTGCTCTACTTTTTCTTGGCTTCTTTCATGGCGACGTACTCACCAACGTAGCGTACGCCCTTGCCCTTGTAGGGTTCTGGCGGTCGATACCCGCGAATATCTGCTGCTACCTGACCAACGACCTGCTTGTTGGTTCCACTGACGACGATCTCAGTCTGGCTTGGAGTTTCCACCTTGATGCCAGCAGGTACCTGGTGGACCACCGGGTGAGAAAAGCCGAGTGTCAGGTTCAGGTTGCTGCCCTGCGCCTGTGCACGATAACCAACACCGCGCAATTCCAGCTTCCTTTCGAATCCCGTACTGACGCCGATGACGAGGTTGTTCAGCAGTGAGCGCATGGTGCCGGTCATGGCGATGGACTTCTGGTCATTTCCTGCAGATTTGACGCCCAGCACACCATCCTCCAGCGACGCACTGACATCCTGATGCAGGGTCATGGACTCCTGGCCCCTGGGGCCCTTGGCACTGACGGACCGACCATTGATCGTGACCTCGACACCTTTTGGCACCTCGATCGGCTGTTTGGCTACGCGTGACATTGTTGTTTCTCCGGCTCGCCGATTAACTGACGGTGCAGATGATTTCGCCACCGAATCCCTGGGCACTGGCCTGTTTGCCAGTCATGACTCCATGGGAAGTGGAAACGATGGCGATACCCAGTCCACCCAGCACCACAGGCAGGGAACCGGCACCCGAATACTGGCGCAGGCCCGGGCGGCTGACACGCTTTATCTGGTCGATGACCGGCTTTCCATCAAAATATTTCAACGTGACAGTCAATGTAGGCTTGCCATCGACATCGCCCGTGCTGAAGTCTCCGATGTAACCTTCCTCCTGCAATACCTTTGCGACACTGGACTTCAGTTTCGCTGCGGGCATGGATACCGATACCTTCCGCGCCTGCTGACCGTTACGTATACGGGTCAGCATGTCGGCTATGGGGTCAGACATACTCATGTTCTACTTCTCCTACCAGCTCGCCTTGACAAGTCCAGGCACGTCACCGCGCATGGCTGCCTCGCGAAGCTTGTTACGGCTAAGGCCAAATTTTCGATAGTACCCATGAGGCCTACCCGTGATGCGGCAGCGGTTTCGCTGACGCGCCGGTGAAGAATCACGCGGCAGTTTCTGCAAAGCGGTTACCGCTTCCATCTTTTCATCGAAGCCGACTTCCTCTGAAACAATGATCTGCTTCAGTGTTGCCCGCTTGTCAGCATGCTGCTTGACCAGTCTTGTGCGCTTCCGCTCGCGCGCAATCATTGATTTCTTTGCCATAAGTGTCGCGCTCCTAGTGGCGGAAGGGAAAGTTGAATTTCTTCAACAGGGACAGTGCTTCCGCGTCCGTCCTGGCTGACGTCGTGATGGTAATGTCCATGCCCCTGACCGCATCGATCTTGTCGTAATCGATTTCCGGGAAGATGATCTGCTCCTTGACGCCCATGCTGTAGTTACCACGCCCGTCGAATGACCTGGAACTGATACCGCGAAAATCACGAATACGCGGAATCGATACGGCAACCAGCCGGTCAAGGAATTCATACATGCGATCACGACGCAGAGTGACTTTCGCACCAATCGGATAGCCGTCGCGAATCTTGAAGCCGGCGATGGACTTTCGCGCAACGGTGACCACAGGCTTCTGGCCACTGATCGCCGTCATGTCGCTGACTGCGTGCTCCAGTACCTTTTTATCACCGATGGCCTCACCAAGCCCCATGTTGATGGTGATCTTCTCGATACGGGGTACCTGCATGACGCTCTGGTACTTGTGCTCCTCCATCATCTGGGGAACGATCCTTTCGCGGTACTCTGCAATTAACCTGGCCATGACCTTCAACCGTCCACTGAAGAAGCATCAGAACGAAAATAACGTTCCTTCTGACCTTCATCGTTTGTGCGAAAACCAACGCGCCCACCCTTCTTTACAGAAGGATTGAACAGCGCAACGTTGGAAATATGAATCGACAGTTCCTTCTCCTGGATACCGCCCGGATCTCCCATCTGTGGATTACCCTTGGCGTGCTTCTTCACCAGGTTGATACCATCGACGATCACGCGGTCACCGATTACGGTTTCCACCTTGCCGCGTCGTCCTTTGTCTTTACCGACGAGTACGATGACATCGTCGCCTTGCTTGATACGTTGCATAATCTTGTCTATTTGCCGATTGGCTTCTCTGTCCCGACCGCGCCTTACAGCACTTCAGGTGCGAGGGAGACTATCTTCATGAACTTCTCAGTGCGCAGCTCACGAGTCACCGGGCCAAAAATCCGGGTTCCGACCGGCTCCAGTTTGGCGTTCAGGATGACCGCCGCATTGGCATCGAACCGGATGGCCGAACCATCACCCCGGCGTATGGCCTTGGCAGTGCGCACCACTACCGCATTGTAGACCTCGCCTTTCTTGACTTTGCCTCGCGGTATGGCGTCCTTGACACTGACCTTGATGACATCGCCCACACGTGCGTATCGACGGTGCGAGCCGCCCAGCACCTTGATGCACTGCACTCGGCGCGCGCCACTGTTATCCGCCACATTCAGGACAGTTTGCATTTGTATCATCGGACGCTACTCTTTATCCAGCCACGCTTGTTAAATTACAGGTCGCCAGCGAACTTATTCAGACGCTGCGACAAGAACCTTGTCCAGAGTCCAGGACTTGGTCTTGGACAGGGGTCGGCACTCCTTGATCTGAACCGTATCGCCGATGTTCAGCTCGTTCTTTTCATCATGCACGTGATACTTCTTGCTTCGCCGCATGTACTTGCCGTAGATGGGGTGCTTGATGCGACGTTCAACCTGCACCGTTGCGGTCTGCTCCATCTTGTTGCTGGTAACACGTCCTACGACGGTCCGTGAATTCGCTACTGCAGCGGCTGATTCGTTCTGCTCACTCATGGTCAGGCCCCTGCAGACTGCTTCTGGTGGATGACGGTCTTGATGCGCGCAATCTGTCGACGCACACGCTTGAAATTATGCGGCTTCACATCCTGCCCGGATCCACGCTGCATACGCAGGTTGAATTGCTCCCTGAACAGGCCGCTGAGTTCTGTGTTCAGCTCTTCCACCGATTTGGTCTGGAGCTCGGATGCTTTTGATTCAGACATTACGCTGCGGTCCTCACGACAAATGAAGTGGCAATCGGCAACTTGGCGGCTGCCAGTGCAAACGCCTCACGAGCGATGTCCTCGGTAACACCCTCCATCTCGTAGAGCATCTTCCCGGGTTGTATCTTGGCTACCCAGTATTCCACGTTACCCTTGCCCTTGCCCATTCGCACCTCGATAGGCTTCTTGGTGACCGGGGTGTCGGGAAAGATGCGGATCCAGATCTTTCCGCCACGCTTGATGTGACGCGTCATGGCACGACGTGCCGACTCGATCTGGCGAGCCGTCAGTCGACCACGCGCGGTCGCCTTCAGGCCATATTCACCGAAGCTGACCTTATTGCCGTTCTGCGCCAGACCACGGTTACGTCCCGTGTGCTGTTTCCTGAATTTAGTTCGTTTTGGTTGAAGCATTTTTCGTTGCTCTGATTACTGCCGAGACTCGTTGTTTTACAGGAGTCGAACCGGACTGTATTTCTGTTCCTGCCAGGTCTCTTGATTGATGTGTCAGCGTTATTTGCTGGCGGTACTGGCAACGCTTTTCGAGCGTTTCTCTTCAAGGTCGAACACTTCCCCGTGACATATCCACACCTTGATGCCGATAACACCGTAGGTGGTATGCGCCTCGGCGACACCGTAATCGATATCCGCACGCAGGGTATGCAATGGCACGCGGCCATCGTGGTACCACTCGCGACGTGCGATCTCGGCGCCATTGAGGCGACCGGACACCGCAATTTTCACACCTTGCGCTCCCAGGCGCATGGTGTTCGTCAATACCCGCTTCATCGCCCGCCGGAACATGACTCGACGCTCGAGTTGCTGTGCAACACCTTCGGCAACCAGCTGGGCATCCAGCTCGGGCTTGCGAATTTCAGCAATGTTGATCTTGACGTTGTTGATGTTGATGCCCAGCATCGGCGCAAGCGCACGACGCAGACGTTCCACATCCTCTCCCTTCTTGCCGATCACGATGCCAGGTCGCGCCGAATGGATCGTGATGATCACTGACTTGGCAGGACGCTGAATCTGGATGCGGCTGACCGAGGCATGCGACAGCTCTTTCTTCAGGAACTTGCGGATCCTGATGTCGTCGTTCAGGTAGTTCGCATAGTCTTCACTATCGGCATACCAGGTGGAGTTCCAGTCCTGGGAGATGCCCAGACGAATACCAATCGGATGTACTTTCTGACCCATCGTTTAGCTCCTGCCGTCCGAAACGGTCACGGTAATATGACTGGTACGCTTGAGAATGCGGTTGGCCCGTCCCTTTGCCCTGGCCCGCAGACGCTTCATGACCGGTCCGGCATTGACCTGCACAGCAGACACCTTCAGCTCATCGATGTCAGCACCCTCATTGTGTTCGGCGTTGGCGATGGCGCTGTCAACCAGCTTTTTCATCAACGCACCGGCTTTCTTCTCACTGAACGTGAGAACCTCCAATGCACCTTCGACCGGCAGGCCACGGATCTGATCGGCAACCAGGCGCGCTTTCTGCGGCGAGATGCGGGCCATTTTCAATGTAGATTCGACTTGCATGACTATCTCGATTTCTTGTCCGCGACGTGGCCTTTGTAAGTACGCGTGGCTGCGAACTCACCCAGCTTGTGCCCTACCATGTTTTCCGATACCAGCACCGGCACGTGCACGCGCCCGTTATGAACGGCGATCGTCAGGCCCACCATGTCAGGCAGGATCATCGAGCGTCTCGACCATGTCTTGATGGGACGCTTGCTGTTGGCGGCGCGAGCCTCATCGACCTTCTTCACCAGGTGATAGTCGACGAACGGACCTTTTTTCAGGGAACGTGGCACGAGTCTCTACCTCCTATTTCTTGCTGCGACGACGCACGATCATGTTATCGGTGCGCTTGTTTGAACGAGTCTTGTAGCCCTTGGTGGGTGTACCCCAGGGACTGACCGGATGACGACCACCAGAGGTACGGCCCTCGCCACCACCATGCGGGTGATCGACCGGGTTCATGGCCACGCCACGAACCGTCGGACGTACGCCACGCCAGCGTTTGGCACCTGCCTTGCCGAGCTTCTGCAGTGAATGCTCGCCGTTGCCGACCTCGCCGATCGTTGCACGGCATTCCGTCTGTACACGGCGCATCTCGCCGGAACGCAAACGCAGGGTTGCGTACATGCCTTCGCGGGCAACCAGCTGCACCGCGGCACCGGCACTGCGTGCCACTTGCGCACCACGACCGGGCTTGAGCTCGATGGCGTGTACGGTGGAACCGACAGGAATGTTGGCCAGGGGCAGGCAATTACCAGCCTTGATGGGTGATTCGCGACCGGACATCAGCGGCGTGCCTGCACTGACACCCTTGGGTGCCAGGATGTAGCGACGCTCGCCGTCGGCATACTTGAGCAGGGCAATGTGGGCTGTACGGTTGGGATCGTATTCCACACGCTCGACAACCGCAGGTACACCATCCTTGTTGCGCTTGAAATCGATGACACGGTAACGACGCTTGTGTCCACCACCCACATGTCGGGTAGTAATGCGTCCCTTGTGGTTGCGACCGCCGGTCTTGGACAGGCTTTCGACCAGAGGCTCGTAGGGGCCCTCCTTGGAAAGCTCCTTGTTGACCACCCGAACCTGGAAACGCTTCCCGGGTGATGTCGGTTTTGACTTTACCAGAGCCATGATCTAACCCTCCATACCCATGAAGTCGATATCCTGCCCTTCAGCCAGACGGACGATGGCCTTTTTCCAGTCGGAACGCTTGCCTTCGCTCTGGCCGAAACGTTTGGTCTTGCCGCGTACGTTGACGATCTGCACACTGCGTACGCTGACATCGAACAGTTTTTCAACGGCCTTGCGAACTTCCAGCTTGGTGGCGTTGCGGGCAACACGAAAGGTATGCCGGCCTTCCATTTCTGAGGCCGTCGCAGTCTTTTCAGACACATGCGGTGCCAGGATCACCTGGTAGAGACGCTGATCATTCATGCAAAACGCTCCTCCAGCTGCCTGACGGCTGCCGCCGTGGCAACGATGTGCGGGAACCGCACCAGACTGACAGGATCGACGCCTTCGACGTCCAGTACCTGTACATAAGGGATATTGCGACTGGCCAGATAGACCGACTCGGTGACATCGTCCAGCAGGAACAGTACTTTCTCGACTCCGAGCTCGGCCATCTTCGCCTTCATGGCCCGGGTCTTGGCATCTGCAATTTCCAGACTGTCGACGACTATCAGACGCCCTTCCGCCACGGCATGGGACAGTATCGAGCGGATAGCACCGCGATACATCTTCTTGTTGACCTTCTGCGAGTAGTCACGCGTCTTGGAGGCAAACGTTGCACCACCACCCGTCCAGATAGGGCTGCGCGAGGTACCCGCGCGAGCTCGGCCGGTACCTTTCTGGCGCCAGGGCTTTGCACCACCGCCCCTGACTTCAGAGCGGGTCTTCTGTGCCGACGTGCCAGCGCGTGCCGCTGCCAGGTAGGCAGTCACGATCTGATGCACCAGACCTTCGTTGTAAGTGACTCCGAATACGGAATCTGCAACGGATACCGATCCGCCGCTGTGTGTTTTCAAATCCATCGTCTCAGCTCTTTGCGTTCTTCTGCTTGACGGCCGGCTTGATGATGACGTCGCTGCCATCGGCGCCTGGCACTGCACCCCTGATGAGGATGACTTCACGACCCTCATCGATTCTGACCACGCGCAGGTTCTGGGTAGTGCGTCGCACGGACCCCATGTGACCCGCCATTTTCTTGCCCTTGAATACTCGACCAGGCGTCTGGTTCTGGCCAATGGAGCCCGGTGCACGGTGTGACAGAGAATTGCCGTGAGTGGCATCCTGCATCTGGAAGTTGTGCCGCTTTACACCCCCGGCAAACCCTTTACCGATACTGGTTCCGGTGACATCGACCTTCTGGCCTGCCTCGAACAGCTCCATACCGATTTCGCCACCGACTTCCAGCTCGCTGCCCTCGTCGCCGTCGAGCCGGAACTCCCACAGCCCACGACCGGCTCCGACACCCGCCTTGGCAAAATGCCCGGCCTCAGCCTTGCTCAAATGACTGGTCTTCTTGTCACCGGTGGTGACCTGGACGCTGACGTAGCCATCGCGTTCGACGCTCTTCCGGGCGGTGATGCGATTCTTTGCTACTTCGATGACCGTCACGGGCGTGGAGACACCCGCATCATCGAATACGCGAGTCATGCCCAGCTTGCGGCCAACTACACCAAGAGTCATCGTTTTCTCCCACTCATTCTAGAACGCCCGGAACAGCACGCACAGTGGGACCGCTTGCCATCCCCCATGTGGATCAGGCCGCTGGCGGCGACCTGGTTATCGGGGGTTGATATGCAGCCGAGCAGTGCCGCTCGGAACGAGTATTACAACCGATGTAAAAGCAAAACCCGACGGGGTGACCACATCGGGTTGGTTAGCTCGCCATAGTAGCATCAAAATATCCCGGATGCTACTGGCTGGACGGATTTTTTATTCCCGACGCCGGTGACCCTGGCGTCGGAAAATCGTCACCTGGACTGCCTGTTCCGGGGTCGACTGCCCATAAAACGGGAGCCGCGCGATAATCACCTCGGCATCACCCTGGCCTGATTGATCACACCGCATGACTCATGACACCGAAACCTGCCCGATACCCGAAGGCGACCCGTTATTCCGGAGCTACCATGATGATGAATGGGGAGTACCGGCGTCCGCCGACAGGGCTTTCTTTGAAAAGATATGCCTGGAAGGGTTCCAGTCGGGGCTGAGCTGGCGAACCATCCTGCAACGCCGGGATGAATTCCGCCGCGCATTCGATGAATTCGACATGCACCGTATCGCCATGTATGACCATGCGGAAATTGACCGCCTGATGCAGGATAAGGGCATCATTCGCAACCGGCGCAAGATACTGTCAGTGATCAACAATGCCCGGCGAGCACTGGAACTGCAGGAGCAGAGCGTGTCCCTGTCAGGCTTCTGCTGGTCATTCGAGCCATCGCCGGAGAGCCGCCCTGCCCGTGTAACCCGCGCCTGGTTAAGGCAGAACCCGGCCAGCGGAGAATCCGCCGCGCTGGCCGGCGCACTGAAATTGCGCGGCTGGACATACGTCGGGCCGGTCACCATGTACGCGCTGATGCAGGCCCTGGGCATCGTCAATGATCACGTGGATGGATGCCACTGTCGCCTGCGGATCGAGACGCTCAGGCAGTCGTTCAGCAGACCTGCGGTGTCCGGATCGGCGCACCCTCGCGGAGACAAGCGGTGATGCGTGAACAGCGGCGAGTTCGCGCTGCTGTTTTCACGCCGTAGTCACCTCATCACGTACGAAACCCATCGAACTGCGCAGCAACTGCTGTGTGTACGGTTGCGAAGCACGCTGGGCCCGCAGGTCCCGCACGCTGAGGAACTCGACGATTTCTCCATGTTGCATGACCGCAAGCTGTTCGCACAGATGCCCGACCACGGCCAGATTGTGCGACACCATCAAATAGGTCAGCTGCCGCTCGGCCCTGAGATCGGTCAGCAGGTTCAGTATCTCGGCCTGAACCGATACATCCAGAGCCGACGTCGGTTCATCGAGCAGCAGGATGGATGGCTCGGAAGCCAGTGCGCGGGCGATGGCCACTCGCTGACGCTGACCACCCGAGAGTTGGTGGGGATAGCGGAAGCGGAAAGCGGTTCCCAGCCCCACATCATCCAGCAGTCGCACTATACGGCGGTCGATATCCTTCAGCTTGTGCAGAGAGAGGGTCTCACTGAGTACCTGGTCCACCGAGTGGCGCGGATGCAATGAGGCATACGGATCCTGGAAGACCATCTGCACCGTGTCATAGAAGTGCCTGCTGCGTCGCTTCCCAAGGTGCTCTCCATCGACCTGCATCGTACCTGACCAGCTGTTTACCAGACCTGTCAGCGCGCGCAGGATAGTCGATTTTCCAGAACCACTTTCGCCCACGAGGCCCACCGAGGCGCCTTTGACTACCTGCAGATCGACGGAGCGCACGGCGTCCACGCGCTCGTCACCGTCACCGAACCAGACGTCCAGTCCGGTAATGCTGATGCCCTGCTCGGCACCCGCATCGCTCATGCCGAAGGCTCCCGCCAGGAGGGATCCCTGTGCAGGACAGCCAGGCGCTCACGCGGTGTGTCCAGGCGTGGCAATGAGTTCAGCAATCCCCGGGTATAGGGATGCTCAGCCGCGTGCAGTCGATCAGCCCTGCAGGTTTCGACGATGCGTCCCGCGTACATGATCAGTACACGATCGCAGAACGAGGACACCAGGTTCAGGTCATGGCTGATAAAGATCAAGCCCATGCCGCGCTCGCTGACCAGCCTGTCCATGATATTCAGAACCTGCATCTGCACCGTCACATCCAGCGCAGAGGTAGGCTCGTCGGCTATCAGGATGCGAGGATCCGGGATGAGCATCATGGCAATCATGATGCGCTGCCCCATGCCGCCGGACATTTCATGCGGATAGGCATCGAAGACACGCTCCGGATCACGAATGGAGACCGACTGCAGCATCGCCAGGGCCTTTTCCCGCCGTTCACGGCGATTGCCCCTGTTGGCCTGGGCATACGCCTCGACGATCTGTTCACCGACCCTCATGACCGGGTTGAGCGAAAATTTCGGATCCTGCATGATCATCGACATGCGCTGCCCACGTACCCGACGCATCTGCTTCTCGCTCATGCTCAGCAGTTCCTCACCCTGCAGACGCATGGACGCAGCGCGCAGCTTGCCTGGTGGACGAATCAGTCGCAGAATGGCACGCCCGGTCAATGACTTGCCGGAGCCTGACTCACCAACGATACCCAGACGCTCCTGCCCCAGTTGGAAAGAGACGCCGCGCACGGCCTCGAACTCGCCACTGCGTGTCGGGAAGGAGACGTTGAGATCGTTCACTTCAAGCAAGGTCATCAGGATCCGCTCTTCGGGTCCAGCAGGTCGCGCAGGCCATCACCGAGCAGATTGAAGGCAAGACTGACCATGAAGATGGCCACACCTGGAATTGTTGCGACCCACCAGTAGTCGAGAATGAATCGGCGACCCTCCGCAATCATGGCGCCCCACTCCGGCGAAGGGGGACGCGCACCGAGGCCGAGAAAACCCAGACCGGCGGCGGCCAGGATGATGCCCGCCATGTCCAGTGTGATGCGAACCACCAATGAGGCGATACACAGCGGCCAGATATGACGGGTTATGATGCGCATGGCCCCGGCACCCTGCAATTTGACGGCACTGATGTAGTCCGAACGCCGGATACTGAGCGTCTCGGCACGGGCAATCCGTGCATAGGGAGGCCATGCGGTCAAGGCGATGGCCAGCACCGCATTCTCGATACCTGCACCCAGTGCTGCGACGAAGGCCAGGGCCAGCACCAGTCGGGGGAAAGCGAGAAAGATATCCGTGAAGCGCATTAGAATGACATCGACCCAGCCACCAATGTAGCCGGCAACGGTACCGATGAACAGTCCGGCAACCGGCGCAATCAGTGCCACGAGACCGACGATATAGAGTGTGATTCGTGATCCGTGGATCAGGCGGCTCAGTATGTCGCGACCGAGGGAGTCGGTGCCCAGCAGGTGTCCGGCAGTGCCCAGGGGTTTCAGACGATTCTGCAGATTCTGCTCGAACGGGTCATGAGGACTCAACTGCGGTGCGAAGATCGCGATCAGAACCAGTGAGAGCAGGATGATCAAACCCAGCAAGGCAAGGCGGTTGGCGCTGAATTCGATCCATCCATGATAGACAGACGACAGTCGCGCCTGCGCCCGGGAAGCCGGGCGGTCACTGTTCAGCCAGGCTCGCAGTGAACTAGTCATCGTCATCGGCACGCGCTCGCGGATCGAAGAAGCGATAGAGCAGATCGGAAAAGACATTCAGGCAGACGAACACCAGCCCCACCACCACCGTACCTCCAAGAACGGCATTCATGTCGGCAGAGAGCAGTGCGGTGGTGATGTAGCTGCCGATACCCGGCCAGGCAAAGATGATTTCAGTGAGCACCGACCCTTCCAGCAGGCTGGCGTAGCTCAGGGCAATCACGGTGATCAGCTGCACCCTGATATTGCCGAACGCATGCCGGGTGATCACCGTCCATTCAGACAGACCCTTGACGCGTGCAGTGGTGATGTATTCGGAACTCAGCTGCTCGAGCATGAAGGAACGTGTCATGCGGCTGATATAGGCCAGACTGTAGTAGCCCAATAT
>JABDKN010000172.1 GCA_013002205.1 Granulosicoccus sp. | reverse complement strand
CACCCCCACTTTCGATGGCGCGGCTAACACGATTACCTGGTCCATTTCCGGCACCTGCAAGACACAGCCATCCACCAGATACTGCTGAAATACCCCTAAACACCTGGCATAAGAGCAGTGCTACCTGTTCTCACCGCCTCAATTCGCCATTCTCGCTCGCAGATGGCTCACTGGTAACCAGTGGGCAGACAGCAACCGGGTCGCCACGCAGACGATGGTGAGTCGACTATTGGCCAAAACCGGTAATCATCAAAAAACCGGCATTGTCCCGGACACCGGACAGTGGACACCGGACACCGGACACCGAACACCGGATACCGAACACCGGATGCCGGATGCCGGATGCCGGAAATCCGTCATTCTCGCAGCACAGGGCCTGAACGGGTTGATTTTCCGAGGAATGGCTAAAGCGAACTGTCAAGTTGCCGATTCAGTATTAAGAAATTACTCCTCATGCGCGGCGACGTAGCCATAATCAGGACAGCTCAATGACATCCAACAACATGTTGAACGGCATAGCCAGGCAACTTGTCAGCCAGGGACTCGCATCCGAGGAAGCAGCCCTGGGTGCGATAGACAGCAGCAAGAAGGACAAGAAGGCGTTTCTGACCAGCCTGGTGGAATCCGGTGAAATCGACTCAAAAGCCGTGGCCAACTACGTCGCGACAGATTTTGGCCTGCCACTGTTCGATTTGAACACCCTGTCATCTGAAGTGATTCCCACAGAATTCATCAAGGATGACCTGATCACCAGCCAGAATGCAGTTCCCATAGCCAAACGCGGCTCGCGACTGTTCATCGCCATTTCCGACCCCACCAACAATGAGCCTCTGGACAAGTACAAGTTTTCTTCAGGACTCAGCGTCGAAGCGGTCATCGTAGACGAGACTGCACTTGCAGAATTCCGCAAGAGTGTGCTGGATGGCAACTCCGGGCTGACCGATGGTCTCGATGACAGCTTCGATCTTGAGGTGGATACCAGTGATGGCGGAGATCTCGAACCGGATGAATCGGGACTCGACGAAACACCCGTTGTACGTTTCGTCAATAAAGTTCTTCTGGATGCCATCAAGAAAGGCGCCTCGGACATCCACATCGAGCCGTATGAGAAAATTTTCAGAATCCGTTTTCGGGTGGATGGCGTACTCGAGGAAGTGGTACATCCACCACTGGCCATGGCCGGCCGCCTGACGGCGAGAATCAAGGTCATGTCCCGCATGGATATCTCAGAGCGGCGAGTCCCCCAGGATGGCCGCATCAAGCTGAAGATTTCCAAGACCAAGGCGATCGATTTCCGTGTCAACACCTGCCCTACGCTGTTTGGCGAGAAAACGGTTCTGCGAATTCTGGACCCCAGCAGTGCACAGCTTGGCATAGACGCTCTCGGTTATGAGCCGGAACAGAAAAAGCTCTACATGGACGCACTGGCAAATCCATACGGGATGATACTGGTCACCGGACCTACCGGCAGTGGTAAAACCGTATCTCTCTACACCGGTTTGAATATCCTGAATGAACCTGGCACCAACATATCCACCGCAGAGGATCCCGCAGAGATAAACCTGGCCGGCATCAACCAGGTCAACGTCAATCCCAAGGCGGGACTGACCTTCGCCGAAGCGCTGAAGTCATTCCTGCGACAGGATCCCGATGTCATCATGGTCGGTGAGATTCGTGATCTGGAAACCGCCGGTATCGCCGTAAAGGCTGCACAGACGGGCCATCTGGTGTTGTCGACGCTGCATACCAATGACGCACCACAGACCCTGTCACGCCTGATCAACATGGGTGTTCCGCCATTCAACATTGCCACGGCTGTGTCACTGATCATCGCGCAGAGACTGGGAAGACGCCTGTGTGAATCCTGTAAAGCACCCGAAGATGATCTACCGCGAGAGGTCCTGCTGCAGGAAGGCTTCAAGGAGGAAGATGTCGATGACCTCAAGCTCTTCAAGGCCGTTGGCTGCAAGAAGTGCAACAAGGGCTACAAGGGCCGGGTGGGCATCTATCAGGTCATGAAAATCAGCGAAGAGATTGGCAAGATCATCATGGCAGGCGGCAATGCAATTGAAATTGCGGCACAGGCCAAGAAGGAAAATATTCCTGACCTGCGCGAGTCTGCGCTGAAAAAGGTGGCGCAGGGTGTCATGAGTCTGGAAGAAGCCAACCGCGTAACCAAGGACTAGATCATGGCAAAGTCAGCAGCCAAATCCACGATACTGTTCGAGTGGGAAGGCAAGAATTCAACTGGTCACAAGCAGAAGGGCATCATCTCGAGCCCGAACGCCGAGCTCGTCAAGGCGAAGTTGCGTCGACAAGGTATCATTCCGTCGAAGATCAAGAAGAAACGCAAGGATTTTGGCGGCAAGCAGAAGATCGAGGCAGGTGATATTGCACTGTTCGCCAGGCAACTGACCACGATGATGGGCGCTGGCGTACCGATGGTGCAATCCTTCGAGATCGTCGCCAACGGCATGGATAACAAATCGATGCGTGACATGGTCAACGGCATCAAAACCGAGGTTGAGTCGGGCAGCAACCTGACCAATGCATTGCGCAAGTATCCTGACCAGTTCGATGACCTGTTCTGCAGCCTGACAGAGGCTGGCGAGCAATCGGGCACGCTGGAAACGCTGCTCGGGGAGATTGCCACGTACAAGGAGAAATCCGAGTCACTGAAAAAGAAGATCAAGAAAGCGCTGTTCTACCCGGTCGCTGTCCTGATCGTCGCATTTATCGTCACCGCTATATTGCTGGTTTTCGTCGTCCCGCAGTTCGAGTCGCTGTTCGTCGGTATGGGCGGTGATCTGCCGGCGTTTACCAAGATGATCGTCAATGCGTCGGAATTCATGCAGAAATGGTGGTACGTCCTGTTTGGCGGCGTCGCGCTGTCTGTCTGGGTATTTGCGCAAGCGAAGAAACGCTCCAAGGCATTTGCAGAATTGCTGGATCGGGTCTCACTCAAGGCACCGGTATTCGGTGACATTGCGGTGAAGGCTGCCACGGCTCGATTTTCCAGAACGCTGGCCACCATGTCCAAAGCCGGTGTACCACTGGTAGAGGCCATGGAATCGGTGGCCGGTGTGGCGGGTAATTCGGTGTTCGAGAAGGCAATCCTGAAAATGAAGGACGAAGCCGCCACCGGCCAACGGCTGACCACCTCCATCGAGACCTCCGGCCTGTTCTCCAATATGGTGGTACAGATGGTGTCCATCGGTGAGGAATCCG
>JABDKN010000151.1 GCA_013002205.1 Granulosicoccus sp. | reverse complement strand
CCGATGTCATGCCCGCGGCAGAATGAATGGTATTATTGACACTCAAGGCTGGCTGCAGATGATGACCGTAGGGTCATTGGTGACCAGGGCTTGCGCAGGGTAACCGGCGAGAAAGCCTGTTCGCATTCAGGACATCACGCATCCTGTCTCACTTTGCGGGATCAAGGCTACGCCGGACGCTACTCCGAGATTGTCTGCCAGCATACGCACGCTGATTTCAAAGGGTTCGATATACGTTTCGCGAATGAAGTCACCTGGGTGCGGGGGATTGTGCATTCTCATCAGTGATAATCCTCATAATCAAGCAACTGCACGTTGCCATCGACAAATGTGAATGTGAGCCGCCAATTCCCACTCACCGAAACAGACCATCTACCTTTCATTTTCCCTTTCAGGGGATGCAGTCGATATCCCGGCACATCCATGTCGTCAATAGTGGTGGAAGTATCCAAGGCCGCCAGCATTAGACGCAGTCTCTTTTCATGCGCCGCCTGGATACCTTTGTTGCTGCCTGATTCGAAAAACTGTTCAAGTCCTTTGTGGCGAATCGACGTGATCATACACGAAGTGTAGCATGTTGCGCATCACGCATCAATAGTGATTCGACTGAACTGATGGGCTTGTGATCATCAGGTGTTGACCTGACTGCCACCGCTGTTCAGACCCGGCTCCAGCAGCACCTGCCTGATAGCCCGGAATTGTTCGTGCAACTGCGCATAGCCGACCCGTTGCCAGTCTCCGTCAGGCCGTCCCTCCCACTTCACCTCGGCTTGCCACAGTTGGACCTTGCGCATGGTAGCTACCGCTGCTGTGCGTCCCAGTCCTGGCAAACAGTTTACGTGGATTCATTTTCTGGAAAAGCGTATGGTCGCTGGCAGGGCAGCGGGAAAGGCCCGTGGAGGCATGAAATACCTGACGACCGAGACTCGAGGTGATGTGGCCATCATCGGGCTGAACTTTCCGGAAAAGCGCAGCGCGATGTCCGATGCGCTCACCGAAGAACTGGAACTGGCCGGCAACTACACCGGATCGCTGCTTGTCTGATTCGGCCAGGGCGCAATTTCGGGATGATGTGCGCCCGTTAATCTGAAGGACAATGCCGGCGGCTTACTTGATCTATAGAGCTACTGTATGAATATCTCCGAACATACCTTTATCGTCACGGGTGGTGCTTCCGGACTGGGTGAAGCCAGCGTGCGTGCGCTTCACCAGCGTGGTGCCAGGGTTGTCATTGCCGATCGCGACACCGTGGCTGGCGATGCATTGGCCGAGAGTCTGGGTGATTCGGTCGTTTTCAGGGCAACTGATGT
This sequence comes from Granulosicoccus sp., assembly GCA_013002205.1. Taxonomy (GTDB): domain Bacteria; phylum Pseudomonadota; class Gammaproteobacteria; order Granulosicoccales; family Granulosicoccaceae; genus Granulosicoccus. The sequence goes on along the minus strand of JABDKN010000151.1, from coordinate 4,714 downwards.
AACCGATGAAGCCCAGGGACAGGCCTGTGTAACGATGGCCTGCCAGCACTTCGGATCTCTGCATGGTCTGGTGAATTGCGCCGGAATCAGTGCTGCGGAAAAGACGTTTGGAAAACGCGGTCCGCATCCGCTGGAGACATTTGCCCGTACGGTGCAGGTGAACCTGCTGGGCAGTTTCAACATGGCCCGCCTGGCCGCTGCGGCCATGGCGGAGAATTCACCCGGGACCGATGGTGAGCGTGGGGTGATCATCAATACCGCATCGGTGGCTGCGTATGAGGGACAGATAGGGCAGGTTGCGTATGCGGCATCCAAAGGTGGTATCGTCGCGATGACCCTGCCCATGGCCCGTGACCTGGCGTCACTGGGTATTCGTGTGATGAGCATCGCGCCGGGCCTGTTCATGACGCCGATGCTGGCCGGGCTGCCGGATGAGGTACGGCAGTCACTGGGCCAGTCCGTGCCCTATCCACCACGGCTGGGCATGCCCGATGAATACGCCCGATTGATGTGCGCGATCGTGGACAACAACATGCTCAATGGTGAGACCATCCGCCTCGACGGGGCACTGCGGATGGCGCCCCGGTAAGTATCGACATAGGGCAGGGCTCGAGTAGTTATTTTGCATCGATCTGCGCCATGCAGGCGCCGAAACACCTTACAGACAAAAGGCTCCCAGGTCAGTGATCTGGCTGACGCCTTCGCGCGGCGCTGACAATGTGACACGATCGGTCGTACTGCCATCGTTGTCATAGTCGGCATCATCGTTGAACTGAATGTTCAGCGTCGAGCCTGTGCGCGTCAGCTCGGCTTCATTGAACATGAAGAGGCCGTCCATGAAGATGCGGTTGCTGAACAGATCCTTGCTCAGTTCGCCGACCAGGGGACTTGCCGGCAGGCAATTATCCAGGTCGTCGTAATCATAGAAAGCGACATCGGCACGTCCGTCGGTACCGGGTGCACCGATCTGCAGAAAGGCCTCATCGCCATTCACCCCGTTCCAGTCATCAGGCAGGTTGTAGATGCCTTCGAATGGCTTCAGCAGTGCTATGGCCTCAGCAATGTCGTCCGAATCGCCGGCTGCGCCGCCGATGCCGGCGCTGTCGCAGGCCGACAGTACAGCCAGCGCGGTCACCGCGACGAAAAAAGAATTGAGCCTCGTGGTGATTGCCTGCATGATCGTAGATTCCCGACGGTTGGTTTGTCGCGCTCTGTCGCCAGCGACGTGCTCGCCGTTCGCTGGCAGACAGGACAGTTGATGCGCGAACTGTAGCGCAAAGAAATTGAACGCACGCTGAACCGCGTCTCGATTGTTCATTTGCGAAAGGCTGCCCATTGCGGTTCATTGGCAAAAACGAAGTCGTAGTATTCACGGCCCTGCAGGTCGGTGGCAGCCGCCTCATCGACCACTACCTTGCAGTCCGGGTGCAACTGCAGCGCCGATGCACTGATCATCGAGGTGATGGGACCCTCCACAGCCTTGGCAATGACGGCAGACTTACTGTGGCCGGTCGCCAGTAAAATGATTTCGCGGGCTTCCAGAATGGTACCCACACCCATGGTCAGGGCACGCTTCGGGACGAGTTCGGGATTGCCGCCGAACATGGCGGCATTCTGCCGGCGGGTGGTCGGGGTGAGGCATTTGTCACGGGTTCGGGACATGATGGCGGACAGCGGTTCGTTGAAACCGATATGACCCGCCTCGCCGATACCCAGCAGTTGCAGATCGATGCCGCCGACCGACTTGATCTTCTCCTCATACCGTTGTGCGGCACGGGACAGGTCTGCGGCATCGCCTTCCGGTACATGTGTATTGTGCAACTGGAAGTCGGTTCGCGAGAACAGGTGCTGGTGCATGTAGTGCCGATAGGATTGCGGATGTTCTGCCGGGAGTCCGATGTACTCGTCCAGGTTGAAACTCGTGCACTGCCTGAACGACACTCCACTGGCGACCAGATGCGCATAGAGCTGCTCCATCGTACGCCCGGTGGCCAGTCCAAGTACCGTTGCTGGTGACCGCCGGATACACGCCTGGATCAGGCGGCTGACGAGATCGACGGCGGCAGCCGCATCGGGACGGATGATGACTTCCATCAGCGATCGACACGCAGGCCGGCCTGGTTGAACACATGACACTTCTCGGCCGCGATGCCCAGTGTGCAGGTATCGCCGGGTTTGAACCGGTGCTCACCATCGAGCCTGGCGACCAGCTCCTGGCCATCGGACAGGGTCAGGTGCACGAAGGCTTCGCCACCCAGATGTTCGAAGACGGACACCTCGCCGGAAAATGGTCCGCTTTCATCGACCTGCAGATGTTCCGGACGCACGCCCAGTGTGGCTTCACCATCCGGGTGTGTGCTCTGGCAGACTGAACGCTCAGCCAACAATACGGTTCCATGCTTGCAGGTTATGTTGAGAAAATTCATGGCGGGTGAACCGATGAATCCAGCCACGAAGCGATTGGCCGGTGTGCGGTACAGTTCCAGAGGTGTACCGGTCTGTTCCACCCGTCCTGCGCGGAATACCACGATGCGGTCTGCCAGTGTCATGGCCTCTACCTGATCGTGTGTCACATAGACCATGGTGTTCTGCAGTCGCTGGTGCAGCTTGAGTATTTCCACACGCATGTGTACACGCAGGGCAGCATCCAGGTTGGACAGGGGCTCGTCGAACAGAAACACTTTTGGCTCACGGACGATGGCGCGCCCGATGGCCACACGCTGGCGCTGACCACCGGAGAGTTCCCGCGGCTTGCGACTCATCAGATCCTGCAGGCCAAGTATGTCGGCCGCAATGTTCACACGTCGATCTATTTCGCTTTTTTCGACCTTGTCGTGCTTGAGTGAGAAGCCGAGATTGCCTCTGACGTCCTTGTGCGGGTAAAGCGCATAGGACTGGAATACCATGGCGATCCCGCGTCTGGAGGGAGGCTGGTAATCCACTCGCCGGCCGTCGATATGAATCTCCCCGCTGCTGAGTGTTTCAAGTCCGGCAATCATCCGCAACAGGGTGGATTTTCCACAGCCGCTGGGACCAACGAACACCACCAGCTCACCATCGGCCACGGACAGGTTCATATCGTGGATGACCTGGGTGGTGCCGAAGAATTTCTCGACACCCCTGAGTTCAAGCGTTGCCATCAGCCTTTGACTGCTCCTGAGGTGATGCCTCGAATCAACTGGCGGGAAAAAATCACGTACATGATGAGCACCGGCAGGATCGCCACTGACAGCGCCGCCAGCACCGAGCCCCATTTAACAGAATACTGGCCGATGAACTGTTGCACGCCGAGAGTGACCGTGCGCGTCTCTTCACCTGGCGACAGGATCAGCGGAAACCACAGGTCGTTCCAGATCGGAATCATCGAGAACACGGCAACGGTGGCTATCACAGGGCGCACCAGGGGTATGACCACTTCGAAGAAGATGCGGTATTCGGACAATCCGTCTATGCGCGCGCTGTCCTTGATCTCCCGGGAGACCGAGCGCAGAAACTCGGAGAAAATAAAGATCGCAATGGGCAGGCCCTGTGCGGTATAGACCAGGATGAGTGCGGTCAGGGTATTGGCCAGTCCCAGATCGACGATCAGGTTCAGCAGGGCAACGGTGCCAAGCCTGATGGGAACCATGATACCCACGATGAGGTAGAGGCTGATGATGCTGTTGCCGCGGAATTCGTACTCCGAAACGGCATGGGCGGCCATGGCACCAAACAGCAGTATCAGGAACAGCGAGACACTGGTGACGATCAGGCTGTTACTGAAGAACATCGGAAAGTCGCTGTTGGTCATGACACTTTCATAGCCCGACAGCGTCAGGGCCTTGCCAGTGGGCAGGCCCAGTGGATCGCCAAAGATGGCCTTGCGTGTCTTGAAGCTGTTGATCACGATCAGCGTCAGTGGAAACAGGGCCAGCAGGGTCCAGGCGAGTAATACGAGGTGTATGCCAGCACTGCTGAGCTGATCCTGTACGCGCCTCATGAATCGTACCGCTGGAGTCTGCGCTGCACACCGAAGAGGTACACGCTGACGCCTATGAGTATGATGAAGAACAAGGCGGAGGCGACGGTTGCGCCCATGTAGACATCACCCAGCTGCGCCTGGAAGCCGAAGAAGCTGCGGAACAGGAATGTACCCATGACGTCGGTCGAGAAGTTGGGTCCTGCCATGCCACCCTGGAGCGAATAGATGATATCGAAACTGGCGGTGAAATTGCCGATGTAGGTCAGTATGGCGACCAGGCCCAGCGTGGGCAGTATCAATGGCAGCTTGACCTTCCAGAATATCCACCAGCCGTTCAGGCCATCGATGCGCGCAGCCTCGATGGTCTCTTCCGGTACATTGAGCAGGGCGGCGTAGAACAGCATCAGCGGAATACCCACGTACTGCCAGATCGAGATGAGCGTTACGGTGATCAGCGCACTGCTCTCCAGACCCAGCCAGGGGCGGAAGAACTGTCCTATCCCCAAGCTGTTCATAGCGCCGGAGGTCACTCCCCAGGTGGGTGACAGGATGAGTTGCCAGATAAAGCCGACCACCACCACCGACAGTAGTGTGGGCAGGAAGAAGACGGTGCGATACATCGCCGCGCCCTTGAGCGTGGGAATGCTCAACAGGGCGGCCAGCGCCAGGGCTATCGGGTTCTGGATGAGCATGTGCAGTAGAAACAGCAACAGGTTGTTCTTGAAGGCATTCCAGAACTGTTCAGCCCAATAT
>JABDKN010000143.1 GCA_013002205.1 Granulosicoccus sp. | reverse complement strand
CCGATGCCCACAGCGACTACCCGGCGCTGATCCGCTCACTGTTTCCCGAGGCCTCGCACACGCAGCACCAAAGTGTCCGGGGCTGCGTGACCGGGCAGGGGGAGCTGAAGAGAATCGCCTTCGATCCACTGTTCTGCATCAACCACGTACTGGCCATGTCGCGGGCCAACATCAACCGCCTGATCCGTCGCACCTGGTGCACCACCAAGGTCCCTGAGCGTCTGGCCGATCACCTGGCGATATTCGTCGACGTGTACAACCGGACACTGAGCCCGCGCCAGCCCGGGCACACCATCCGATAGATCAGCGGAATAACCGGGCATGATTTCGACCGACCCCGGCCGGCTTCAGTTGCCTCGATAACAACAGGGAGGTGGGCCAGTTTAGAACATTTGCAGTTGCGCGTCGGTTATAGCCGCAAAGCTGGTGCCCAGAAATTGCAGGATGCCATCGGCTGCCGGTGCCAGTTGTTTGTCCAGATAATGCTGGTAGTCCGGAGCCGATTGCAGATTGTCCACAGGCTCAGGACCATTTCTGGTGATGATGTAGCTGATGCTGCTACCGCTGCGTGGTAACTTGCGTGCAGCCTGGATGTGCGGCGGTACATTGCGCTGGTAGTCACCCAGTGCACGGCGGATGCGCTTGCGATAGACGAGCTGCTCATCCAGTTCGCCATTGCGCAGCTGCTCTGCGGTGTCTCGTACATAGTGTTCGAGCGGCAGTTCCTGAAATACACGCCGGAACAACTCACGCTGGAAATTCCTGGCCAACGGTGTCCAGTCTGTACGTGCGGCCTCCAGCCCCTTGACCACCAGCGTCGAATCCGGTGAGATCAAGCCTGCATAGCGTTTCTTGCTGCCTGTAGGCATACCGCGGACTGTGGGCATGAAAAATCGCGAATAGTGCGTTTCGTATTCCACCTCCAGATGCGACTGAATGTCGTAGCGCTCCAGCAGTTCCTTCGACCACCACGTATTCAGGTCGGTCATGAGGCTATTGCCTATGCGTGCGCACTGGTGGGCATCGACGTCGTCACCAATCAGGACGAACAGGGAATCTGTATCGCCATAGATCACCTGGTAGCCATTGTCCTGAATCCAGTCACGTGAGCGGGTGATGATTTCATGACCGCGGCGGGTGATGCTCGAGGCCAGCTGCTGGCTGTAGAATCGGCAGCCCGTCGTACCCAGTACACCATAGAAGGAATTCATGATGATCTTGATGGCCTGGGACAAGGGGGCATTGCGAGTGTGTTTGGCCTTGTCGCGTGCCACCCAGAGTTCCTCGATCAGGCCAGGCAGAATGTGCTGTTCTCGCGAAAAATTTGCCTCGACGAACCCGGGGACGGGGTTACTGCCGGGAACCGCCAGGCCCAGTGGATCGATGAAGAACGTACGTATGATGCTCGGGTACAGACTTTTGAAATCCAGTACCAGGACATTCTGATACAAGCCTGGTACCGAGTCCATGACGTAGCCACCCGGACTTCCGGGCGCGTCGCTGCGGTTGTTCACGTCGGGTGCCACGTACCCTGCGCGGTGCAGGCGTGGCAGATACAGATTGTCGAATGCTGCCACCGAGCCGCCGAGTCTGTCCAGCGCAAGCCCGGTCAGATTGGCACGCTCGATGGCGAAGGCCAACAGATCCGCCTTGATGAATATCTCGTTGACCAGCGTACAGTCACGCAGGTTGTAGTCCGCCAGTCGCGGTTTGTCATCACGGAACAGTCGATTGATCTCGGCTACCTTGTCCTGCTCCGAGGTAATCAGCTTGCCAGTGCCCAGCAGCTCGTGGGAGACATTGTCCAGTGAGAAGCTGTCAAACGACCAGAATCCGGCTTTCAGCAGATCGATACCGTCGAACACGGCACGCCCGGGTATACGGGCGATACGTGGCAAGCCCGGGTTGCCTGGTTGCAGCACAGCGGCAGACCCGCCGCCTCGGCCCAGGCGGAATGGAATATTCAGGGACTGGCATTTCTGATCAATGAAATTGAGATCGAAATTGACAACCGCCCAGCCAATCAGGGCATCGGGATCCACCGCATTGATCCAGTCGAAAAAGGCGTTGAGCAGGGCTTTTTCATCAGGCCAGAAGCTCAGGGTATAGCCATCACGCACCTGGTCCTCGGACTCGCCGATCATGAACACGACATCACTGACGTCCCGGGCGTCAGGCTGTACCGGGATGTCAGGCTGTCCCCGGGCGTCAGGCTGTACCAGGGTGTCGGGCTGTACTGGGTCATCGTCCTGCCGCATGAGTGCTGCGGCGATCGAGTATAACTGCCGTGTTCGGCCGCGCGTTTCGATATCGATGGCGACGGTGCGCAGCGTTGGTTGATAGTGGCCTGCCTGAAGATGTGGTTGGTGAATGACCAGGTGATCCCCCCGCGACTCGAACTGACCCTCGATGGTCAGTGGAGCGCGAATGAATCGCTCCATCAGGTAACGATCAACCGGCTTGATATCGGACTCGCACAGGGTAATGTCCTGTTGACGCAGCTGCTGAAGGTCGCGTTGTTGCTGGAAATAGAGACCATCCACCGGTCCACCGTGCAGAAGTGCCAGGTCGAGCGGTTTGCGCTGCGTGCGTGGCGGCAGTGGTACGTCGGTGGATCGTTCGATGAAACAGACTGCCTGCTGTCCCTGCACCAGCAGGTGAACGGGTCCCTGGTTCGAGCTTGCCCAGAGGGATAATTCGATGCCCTGGGCAGTGTCACGCCATTGGCGCGTAAGCAGATAGGCGTCCAGACTCATGTTTGACAGTGTACCCATCCTGCTCGTGTACCATGCACAAAACACTGACTTTTCGGGGCTGAACTTCACCATCCATGTTTCGTTATCTGCCAGGAATCGTGCTGGTGCAGGTGGTTACGTTTACCCTGTTCTGGGTCAATCGAGAAAGTTCGGTCGAGGACATGCTGCTGCGCGTGTTGTTGCCGGCGGTCATCGTCAGTCTGGTGACTGCGCTCTGGCTCTCGGCACTGGCCGGAATGGAGTCTGAGCGCCGTCATGCAAAACTGCGCGAAGAACACGCCAGTGAGCGGGAAAAGCTGAATCGGGAGATCGAACGGGCACGCTCCGAGGTGCTTCAGCAGGCCAGCGCTGACAAGGCCCACCTGCTGGAGCGCACGCACGTCGAGCGTGAGCAGCTGGTCAGGCAGACGCACAAACAACTGATGCAGCGAGAACGCAGTCTCTCGCGGCGAGCAAACCTGAAAGTAGGCCTGGCATTCATGGCAGTCACCGGTTTCGGTGTGCTGTTGCTGGCCACCAACCTGATGACCCTGGGCTTGCTGACTATCACCACTGCAGGTGGCGCAATGGGTGGCTACCTGTTTCGCTGGCGCCAGTCACGCCAGGCTCTGGATCGGCTATCCACCCTGCCA
>JABDKN010000141.1 GCA_013002205.1 Granulosicoccus sp. | reverse complement strand
CCCCAGTGGCCTTCCCACTCGTAATCGCTCATCCAGTTCGTACCCTCGATGGTCGGTTGTGTCTGGATCAGCCACTTTCCCAGACCGATGCCTGCCAGTCGACTCGGCGTACCCGATGCATCAGCCTCATACAGGACAAGTCCCGGGTTGCGATCATCCACCAGGGCTGCACTGCCAACAGCCGGTGGCAGTGCGTCATGGATGGCCGCCGAGGTGCCGTAGGGTAATCCCTGGTGTTCGAAACAACGATTGACGGGCGGGAGGCCTTGGGAGAAATCCGGGTGCGAGGGTTGTACGGTCGGATCTCCACCGTAGCTGCCATATTTCTCGATGACCGTTGCCATGGACAATACCAGCTGCGTCGCCCCCTCACTGAGTTCTACGGCGACTGTGATCGTTCTGGACACACTGCGTCCAACCGCACATCGTCCCTCTGGTTCGGCATAGGCGGTGAGTTCATAGACAGTTGGACCACAGCCGGATGCATCATTGACGCAGTTTAGAATCTCAGGCGTAGCGAACGACAACGACCACTGTCTGGACACCGGCTGTCCGTACACCACGACCCCGGAATCTACCGGGTCCGGACCGGCCCCCGCCAGCTTGCGGATCTCATAACGATAGGCACCTTCGATCTCGTACGCAATTTTCACTTCATCATCGTGTTCGATACTGGCATCCGGACCGTCATTGACAGTGAACAGGTGGATATCCGGCTGCCTGATCGGAAAAGGATCGCGCCTTGCCAGTACGGCCTGTGGCGGCGCTGAGGCATCCTTGCGGCTCGATCCCACAGTCAGGTAGCCCCGTTCCTGCAAGGCCGTCGGTCCGGCCTTGATCGGCACCAGTGCTTCCAGGCGTTCGATGTCTCCGCCAAAATCGACAGACAGGTGATCCGATTCACCACCTGCGCAATTGGCAGCCACCAGCATCCCGTCATTTCGACTGTGGCCCGCCGCCACGAAGCGCAGGTTCATCGGTTCGATGTCGAGCAGGCTCTCTGTAGGTGGGGCAAATGTCCAGGGCACCTGGGTATAGAGCGAGGTACCATCGAGCAAGGCAGTATATCCAGCCATACCAGCCTCACCCGCGACTACGATAGACAGATCGTCGAGCGATGCTGCGCTGTCAAGACTGAGCGGACGATTGATCGACTGAAACTGCTCTGCGATGCTTTCACCTGCGGGCGAGAAGCTGGCGATGTACGAATCTGTTTTCTTGACGAAATTGCTTGTCTGATAGTGCCGGTGCCCCAATACCACGAAGCCACTGGCAATTCCAGCGATGCCACGTGTCACCAGCTTGCCCAGCAAAGGCGTCTCCAGCCAACGGTATCCCAGCGGCGTGCCGTCCAGATCGAATCTGGCAATGAAGGGTTTCTCCTCGTTGTTCCCGGTGATGGCGATCTGTGCGTGCCTGCGCACGGCATCGACGAGCACTTCCTTTCCCCCTATCTTCCACGTGCGCGGCCATTGATCCGTATAGGCGCCCTGCCTGTCGACCAGTGCCAGGACAACGGCCCCGTCAACCGCATTGCCGGCCAACAGGAAACCCCGGGGATCCTTGATGATCTTGCGCCATTCCTTCGCTTCATCGTGAAAGATGGGGTACCCGGCGATATCGACACCGTGCTCATCAACCTTATGAAAAAAGCCGCGATCGCCCTGTGCCGTCAACGCACGGCCGACGATCAACGCCTCACAACGCTCACCGATAACGATGTCCAGCGCCTCGCTTGACTTGACATTTCCCAGTCTAAGGAAACGTTCGTATTCAGGCTTATCAGGACACGGAAGTTTCAACGGCAGATTCACACGGCGCGAGCCTTTGCCTTTGACAACCACTGACAGTTGAGCCTTGCCGCTCAGATGCTCGTCGAGCCTGGCCAGTATGCTGGTATCCGACCAGCGCAATACCACCGGCCGGTCATTGTGAGGGGCAGATGCCACCCGCACGTAACTGGTGCCACGCTCCCGACCAAAGCCCCTGCCCCTGATAGTGATGCGCTGACCGGGCTCAGGATTCCTGGGCGAAATCCACAATACCTGGGGACGTACGAGCCGCTGTCC
>JABDKN010000160.1 GCA_013002205.1 Granulosicoccus sp. | reverse complement strand
GGAACGGCGTTGCTGTTCATTGTCGGTGTCATGATATTCGTGGGCTCTCTCACGGGCGGTGTCAGCAATATGCTGGTAGTGGCGGCCATGATCGGGGGCTACATGGCTCTCAACATTGGTGCCAATGACGTTGCCAACAATGTCGGTCCTGCCGTCGGTTCCCGGGCATTGACCTTGACAGGAGCCATCGTCATCGCCGCAATCTTCGAAGCCGCAGGGGCATTGATTGCCGGTGGCGACGTGGTAGGCACCATCAAGAACGGCATCATCGACCCGGCACTGATCGCCAATGCAGATGTGTTCATATGGGTCATGACAGCCGCACTGCTCTCTGCGGCACTGTGGCTGAATCTCGCCACAGCCCTCGGCGCCCCCGTGTCCACGACGCATTCCATCGTGGGTGGCGTCCTGGGGGCAGGTATCGCCGCTGGGGGGATGGGCATCGCCGATTGGGGAAAGGTCAGCCAGATCGTGTTGAGCTGGATAATATCGCCTCTGCTGGGGGGCGTCATAGCGGCCGCGATACTGTATCTGATCAAGAGAACCGTCATGTATCAGGCAGACAGAGTGGGAGCCGCTCGTCAGATGGTGCCTCTTCTGATAGCTGCCATGGCATGGGCATTCGGCACCTATCTGATGCTGAAGGGCTTCAAGAGAATCTGGAAAGTCGAGTTCCTGAGCGCTTTGCTGATCGGACTGGCAGTTGCGCTGCTTGTCTACGCCATCACCCATCGCACTGTCCGGAAGAAATCAGGAAGTATGGATAATTCAAAGCGAAGCGTAGACCAACTGTTCGGTGTTCCGTTGATCTTCTCTGCCGCTTTACTTAGCTTTGCGCACGGTGCCAATGACGTTGCAAATGCCGTGGGGCCCCTGGCGGCAATAGCCGACTCGATCACTACCGGTGTAATAGCAGACGAGGCACCAATTCCCGTGTGGGTCATGATGGTGGGTGCACTCGGAATCGCTCTGGGTCTGGCACTCTATGGACCCAAATTGATCCGGACGGTCGGCTCGGAGATCACCGAGCTCAATCAGACCAGGGCCTATTGCATCGCATTGAGCGCGGCACTGACCGTCATCGTGGCAACCCACTTCGGACTGCCGGTCAGCTCGACACACATAGCCGTAGGTGCCGTGTTCGGGGTAGGTTTCCTGCGAGAGTACATCAAGGCGAACTATGCGCAGATGATTGTGGAAATCGAGCATCATTACCAGGGCGACGAACGTACCGAAATCGAGGCCTTTCTGGCACGGTTCGAAGCTGCCTCATTAATGGAGAAAGGTTTGATGATCAAGGAACTCAAGCAGCACAAGGCTTCAGTCGAGTTGAGCAAGAAGGAACGCAAAGCCATGAAGAAGAGATACACGCATGAACTGGTCAAACGCTCGGCACTACTGAAAATCGCGGCTGCATGGGTCATCACGGTGCCGGTATCAGGCTGCCTGTCCGCCCTGCTCTACTTCACCATTCGGGGAATGATGCTCTGATGAGCAGGACAGGATACGGCGCTATCCAGCGCTACCAGCCAATTCAAAAATACGCTGCATAATGGTATCTGCACCTCGCATATCGACTGTCGCAACCCGATGTATTCCGTGAGTCAAACTGGCTAGCATGCTTCACAAGGTACTCCTGCCGGTCGTCCTGCTGATACTCGCATTCGGCTTCTGGATGAGTACTGATTTCAAGGTCATCTCGGCAGGCGTCGCCATCTTCCTGTTTGGCATGCTGTCTCTGGAACAAGGATTCAATGCGTTCACCGGCGGCACACTGGAACGTGTGCTCAGGCGTGTCACGTCCAATCGCCTGAGGAGCCTTGGATTCGGACTCGTCACTACAGCCCTGATGCAATCCAGCTCTCTGGTAACCGTGATTTCCATCTCGTTTCTCAGTGCAGGCCTGATCACGCTTGTCGCAGGTATCGGAATCGTGTTTGGCGCCAACCTGGGAACGACGACTGGTGCCTGGCTGATAGCCGGATTCGGTCTCAAGATCAACATCGCAAGCTATGCAATGCCCATGCTGGTATTCGGTGTCGTACTGTTGTTTCAATCCACCCGGAGACTGAAGGGTATCGGGTATGTGCTCTGCGGAATGGGATTCCTGTTTCTGGGCATCCACTACATGAAGGAAGGATTCGATGCATTCAAGGATGCCATCGATCTGACCCGCTATTCCGTCACCGGATATCCCGGCGTGTTGACATACCTTCTGGTGGGTGTAGTTGCCACCGTGATCATGCAATCCAGCCATGCAACGCTGGCTCTGACGATAACGGCATTGGCCGCTTACCAGATAAGCTATGAGAACGCTCTGGCAATTGCCATCGGCTCGAACGTTGGCACGACGATAACGGCCATACTGGGCTCCCTCAGTGCAAACGAAGCAGGCAAACGACTGGCAGGGGCGCATCTGGTATTTAACCTGATGAGCGCGCTCATAACGGTCCTGCTGATTTACGAACTGGTGGATGGCGTCAACTGGGTTGCGGACTTTCTGCGAATTGCCGAAGACGATTACACATTGAAGCTCGCCATATTTCACACTCTGTTTAACACGATCGGAGTGATCTTCATGTTGCCTTTCATACCCAGACTCGCACACGCCCTGGAATTGCTCATACCCGACCAGGTCCTCGAAGTCGATCAGCCCAAGTATC
>JABDKN010000129.1 GCA_013002205.1 Granulosicoccus sp. | reverse complement strand
TTGGGAGTTCCCTCAAGGCTCCAAAGAGCACGAACCGGACGCGACACCTGAGCAGGTTGCCGCTGAGGAACTGTTTGAGGAAACCGGCCTGACGGCTGCCAGCACAGTCAAGCTCGGAAAGTTGTTTCAAGCCTATGGCTATGCAAACCAGTCCGTGCATGTGTTTCTTGCAACGGAGCTTACCCAGGGAGAAACAGCACCAGAGGCCGAAGAAGCGGGGCTGGTCTCGCGCTCCTTCAGCCGAGAGGAATGTGATGAGCTGATGTCCGATGGCTCCATAAGTGATCTGGCAACAGTGGCGGCATTTCAACTCTTCGATCGCTACATGAAAGTTCACGGTTGATTGTTGCAATGCCGACTGACTGCCAGCCTCGCTATGCTACGGTTAATTACCGTCCAGGACGGCTGGAACACTTAATATCAACGTCAAGAGTATAGGCAATGGGTTTATTTGATTTTGCAAGAGACATGGGCAAGAAGCTGTTCGATTCCGATGATGAGGCACCTGGGAAAATCAAGGCATCGGTGCAGGATGACAACCCTGGTATCGAGGATCTGGACGTGTCCTACCAGGGAGGTAAGGTGTCTTTAAAAGGGAAGGCCAACTCTGCAGAAGCCATGGAAAAGGCAGTGCTCATGGCTGGCAATGTGCAGGGTGTCACCGATGTCGACGTCTCGGCTCTGGACTCTCCTGCAGCGGCTCCTGATGTCGTCTATTACACCGTGCAACCGGGCGACTCGCTGTCCAAGATTGCCAAGGTATACCTGGGTGATGCAATGGCCTATACGGCCATATTCGAAGCAAACCGTGAGGTCATCAAGGATCCCGACCTCATCTATCCAGGGCAGAAGATTCGTATTCCAGGAGGTTCCACTCCGGCTGCCTGAAAATAATTCCGGCGGCACGTGACTTTCCGCGTGCCGCCGTTGAACAACGAGTCGTACATGCAATGAGCACTTCGCGGAAACCACACGACGGCGATACCGGATCAGGGCAACCCTCAAAATCGGAGGAGGCTGCGAAGGCGCGATCGATCGAACAGCAAACCGGATCCTCCGGTGAATTGAGCACCCGTAGTGAGCTTGATGACTTTCTGCAAGCTGTCGACCAGTCAACACCTGTCACTGTCCGCCATGGCCGCGGGCGATTGATAGTGGCACTGGATGCTACGGCTAGTCGCCAGCGCACCTGGGACAGGGCCATGTCCCTGCAGAAAGACATGTTCATACATACCCGGGGTATCGGGTCGCTGGATGTACAGCTTGCCTACTACCGTGGCTATGATGAATGCCGCGCCTCGGGCTGGCTGAACAACGCGGACAAAGTCATTGCCCTGATGGGCAAAGTCAGCTGTCAGGCAGGTACGACGCAAATCAACCGCGTGCTGAAACACGCGTTGGCTGAATGCAGGCGCTCACCGGTTCAGGCGCTCGTATTCATCGGCGATTGCGTCGAGGAGAACGTGGACGAGCTGGGAAATCTGGCTGGCAAGGCGCGCCTCTTGGAATTGCCCATCTTCATCTTCCAGGAAGGGCATGATCCGAACGCGACCTACGCGTTTTCCCAGATTGCCCGACTCTCGGGTGGGGCGCACTGTCGGTTCGATGAATCCTCTGCGCGTCAACTGGGCGATCTGCTCAATGCGGTTGCGGCCTATGCAGCCGGCGGTCGGGCTGCACTCAGGCAGCTGGAGCAGGACGGCTCAAAGCAGGCCAGTGCGCTACTGGAACAATTGAACTAGCCTCATTGAGGCTGGACATCATGGCGGGATACTACCGGTCAATCCTGTGCCCCGGAATGGACGGAAGATTCATACCGGGCACTCAAAGTGTGCCTCTCTGGTAGAATGAAAGGTTTGGTAGAGAGCGGTTGCTACCAACATTTTCAGCTAAACAACTAATCGGAAACCATATGAGCGTCAAGATCGCTGGCGGCTACTCTGTCGCATCATCTCTGCACGATTTTATTGTCAAGGAAGCGCTGCCGGGTACCGGTATCGAAGCTGATACTCTGTTCTTGGCGCTGGCCGACATACTTGCCGAATTCGCGCCTGAACACCAGGCAGCCCTGCGTCGTCGTGATGAGCTGCAGGCCCAGCTAGATGACTGGCATAAAGCGAATCCCGGCGCAATCGATCTGGATTCCTACAAGGCGTTTCTCAGCCAGATTGGCTACCTGGAGCCACTTGTCGACGATTTCCAGGTCAAGCTGTCCCGGGTCGATGATGAAATTGCGGCGGTCGCCGGGCCACAACTGGTGGTGCCCGTCAACAATGCCCGTTACGCATTGAATGCTGCCAATGCTCGCTGGGGCAGCCTCTACGATGCACTCTACGGGACTGACGCAATCAGTGAGGAAGGCGGCGCCGATCGGGGAGGCGAGTACAATCCCGTGCGCGGACAGCGCGTGGTCGCTGTTGCCAACCAGTTGCTCGATGAGACTGTTCCGCTGGTCCAGGGCAGCCATGCTGACATTGTCGCCTACACCATCGTCGATGGTGCCCTGCAGCTGACGCTGGACTCCGGAAGTGAAGTAGGACTCCGGAATCCTGCCCAGTGTAGAGGCATTACCGGTGAGGCATCCGCGCCGAGCTCGGTTCTGCTCGAGAACAATGGACTTCACATGGAGGTGGTCTTCGACAGGAGCAGCCCGGTCGGTAAGGACAGCGCTGCCGGTGTATCCGATGTGATCATGGAGGCCGCGCTGACGACGATTCAGGATTGTGAAGATTCGGTAGCAGCTGTCGATGCAGAGGACAAGGTTCTGGTCTATCGCAACTGGCTTGGTCTGATGAAGGGTGATCTGCAGGAACAGCTGGAAAAAGGCGGTAAGTCGGTGACACGTAAACTGAATCCGGACCGTCGATACAAGAATTTGCAGGGTGAGGATTTCACTTTACCGGGCCGCAGCCTGTTGCTGGTGCGAAATGTGGGCGCGCACATGATGACCGATGCCGTGCTCGATTCCAGCGCCCAGCCGGTACCCGAAACTATCATCGATGCCCTGATCACCAGTCTGATCGCCATGCACGATCTCGGCAAGGGTGACACCGAGCCACGCAACTCGCGAACGGGCAGTGTCTACATCGTCAAGCCCAAGCAACACGGTTCGGCTGAAGTGGCGTTGTCGGTGAGACTGTTTGCCCGGGTTGAAGAGGCGCTGGGCCTTGAAGCCAACACGTTGAAAATCGGCATCATGGATGAAGAGCGCCGAACCTCGGTCAATCTGAAGAACTGTATCGCCGCGGCGCGTGAACGTGTGATTTTCATCAATACCGGTTTTCTGGATCGTACCGGCGATGAGATGCACACCAGTATGTATGCCGGCGTGATGATACCCAAGGGCGAGATGAAGAATTCTACCTGGCTGGTTGCCTATGAAGACAACAACGTGGATGTAGGTCTTGCGTGTGGATTACAGGGTAACGGTCAGATCGGAAAAGGAATGTGGGCCATTCCCGACCAGATGGCGGCCATGATCGAGGCGAAGCAGAGCCATCCGGAAGCGGGCGCCAACACCGCCTGGGTTCCATCACCGACTGCCGCCACGCTGCATGCCATGCACTATCACAAGGTGAACGTGCAAGCCGTGCAGGAAGAGTTGAAAGAGCGGTCTCCAGCCAGCCTTGATGATGTTCTCACGGTTCCGCTGACCGAGACTGGGCGTAACTTTTCTACCGAGGAAATTCAGCATGAGCTGGACAATAACGCCCAGAGTATCCTCGGCTATGTGGTTCGCTGGATAGACCAGGGAGTCGGTTGTTCGAAGGTCCCCGACATCAACGATGTCGGCCTCATGGAAGATCGGGCCACCTTGCGAATATCCAGCCAGTTTCTGGCCAACTGGTTGCAGCATGAAATTATCGATGTCACCCAGGTACGTGACGCCATGGAGCGCATGGCGCTGGTCGTCGATGAACAGAATGCCGGTGATGCTCTATACCGCCCCATGGCACCTGCGTTCGATGACAGTATCGCGTTTCAGGCGGCACTGGATCTTGTGCTCAAGGGCGCTGAGCAGGCCAATGGCTACACGGAGTTCATACTGACTGAGCGTCGTCGGCAGGTCAAGGAACAGGCGGTCTGACTGGTTGATCGCCCAGCGTCCTGGTTGCCTGCGCGTGCGCATCGCAGGCAATTCTGATCGGTCGACAATACTGCAACAAGGGAATTTCTGGCGGTAGGGAATTTTAAAAGCTCCCTGCGGTCAACTGAACAGGCCGGGCTTTTTCCGGGAATTGCCACTCACACTATCCAGACAGGGGACAGCACGTGAAAAAATCCGATTACTACAAACTAGTCGCTGCCGGTGCCACCACTGCATTACTGGTTGGTTGCAGTAGCCTGTCGGCTCCTTTCAAGGAAGCTGATGCGCGCTGGGCTGACTTCAAATCGTGGACCAAGGTCACTGAACTGGAACCGAGTACAGGAAATCCAACCGGATTTCTGGGCGGTGTTCATATGGGTGATGAAGGCTACCGGGATGTGTATGTGAACGATATTGCGAAAGACACGTTGCTTGGCAGTGCCCCCTACAACTACCCCGCCGGTTCTGTCATCGTCAAGGAGCAATTCGCCAGCAAGGCAGACTGGGAAGCTGGCCGCAAGGGGGCACACACCATCAGTGTGAAAGTGGCTGATGGTGATCAACTGTCCAAGGAAAACTGGAACTGGGCGGACAGCTACAAGGGAACTGCCGGGGAGAGTGCCTTTTGCTCGGGTTGCCATTCCATCGCGGCAGCCAACGACTATGTGTTCACCAACGGCGATTTTCTGAAGACCCAGCCTTAACCTCAATGAGACAATGACAGCCGTCTGAGCTCTATCACGTTTTCAACTCGCCTGTTTTTGTCTCATTGAGGTTAACTCAGGCTGGCCCGGATCTTTTTCAATAGCCCGGGCCAGGGGCCAGCGCGCTTCAGAACATTTGTGAACTGGCCCACCACGCTGCAGCTGGGTTTTTAGGGTATAGTTTTCCTCGTCAGTCAATCAACGGTTTGTATGGATATGAACCCACAATGCCCCCACTGCCGGGCTGATGGCACGGATGTCATCAAATCCGGACGCTACTTTCGCGCCAACGATTCACGCTACGTGAACCGCTTCCACTGCCGCGGCTGTGGTCGTCATTTCT
>JABDKN010000124.1 GCA_013002205.1 Granulosicoccus sp. | reverse complement strand
AGCGCGCCTTTCTTGATTCGCTCGTATTCCTGCAGGCGCCGTATCAGTTCGGCGCGCGGATCATCCTCGTCCTCATCAGACTCATCGATCCGTGGCAGGAGCATGCGTGACTTGATTTCGGCGAGCATGGCGGCCATCAGCAGGTATTCCGCCGCGAGTTCGAATCGCATCGATTCCATCAGTCCGATGTACTTCATGTACTGCGCGGTAATGTCCGCGATGGGAATGTTCAGAATGTCCAGATTCTGACGCTTGATGAGATAAAGCAGCAGGTCGAGCGGGCCTTCGAAGGCGTCCAGGAATACCTCGAGCGCATCCGGGGGAATGTACAGATCCAGTGGCAGCTGGGTGAAGGGCTGTCCCTGCACCTTGGCAATGGGCAGGATCGTTGCGGCAATGTGGGCTGCAGCCTGGTCCTCAGTCTGGTCCACCACGGTATCATTCGGCGGATACGACGGTGTCGTTGGTGGATCTGCTGGCATCAAGGGGCTCCTGGTTAACAGGATTATAGCTTGCAAGCCTAGTCCAGAAACTCCAGATTGCCACGTCCGCGACGCAGCACCTCGATCTCACCACTATCACTCATTGCCAGCACCGAGGTGGGCTCGAACCCACAGTGACCACCATCGATGATCAGATCGACATGTTTTTCCAGTAAGGTCCGGATGTCCTGGGCATCGGTTTCCGGCAGATCCTTGCCTGGCATGATCAGCGTGCTGCTCATCAACGGCTCGCCCAGTTCCTCCAGCAGTGCCTGGCAGATGGCGTTGTCCGGTATGCGGATGCCGATGGTTTTTCGCTTGGGGTTCTGCAAGCGTCTGGGCACCTCGTTGGTGGCCTTCAGAATGAAGGTATAGGGGGCCGGGGTCAGGGATTTCAGCGTTCTATACATCGCGTTGTCCACCCGTGCATAGGTGGAGATATCCGACAGATCGCGACAGACGAGCGTGAAATTGTGCCTGGCATCTGTGCGGCGGATGCGAGCAATTCTTTCCATTGCCTGCTTGTCACCGACATGACAACCCAGCGCATAACACGAGTCCGTGGGATAGACGATGACACCGCCATCCCGGATAATGGACACCGCCTGGCCAATCAGCCGCTTCTGCGGATTGACAGGATGTATCTCGAAAAACTGGCTCATAAAAACGACGTAATATTGACTGGAACTGGATTGTACGCCGAAGCGGTGCAGTGCTTGCATATCCGCCCATGATCGCGCTCATTCCTGCATACTTCAGCCGATCTCCCGACTGACCTGAACTCAACGGACCACACATGCCTGTCGCCACCTCATCTCATCGAAAACTGCTGCCACTCTCTGTCGCACTGGCAACCCTGATGTCGCTTGCCCTGTCCTCCGGAATGCTGTGGGCGCAAAGTGCGGATCAGGACGGTGACGGGGCGTCGCTGCCGGACGGCGTGCGCGCCAGTGTCAACGGTCGGCCGATCCCTGATCTGTCCATCGAAAATGTTGCGCAGCAGATCACTGCCAATGGCCAGGAGGCTGATCAGGCAATGATACTGGACGAACTGATCAACCTGGAAGTGCTTACGCAGGCGGCCGAAGCGCTGGATCTGGACAAGACGCCGGAGATCTCGGCGGCCCTGCAATTGCAGTACACGCAAACCATGGCCAACGCCTACCTCGCCAGAAAAGGCGCCGAGATGTCGTTCAGTGAGGACGAACTGCGCGCCGAGTATGAAGCTCAGTCCGCCTCGGTGGATCGCGCAGAATACCGCGCCAGTCATATCCTGCTGGAAACAGAGGAGCAGGCTGAGGAGATGATCGAGGAGCTGGCTGACGGCAAGCAGTTCGATGCACTGGCCAAGCTGCATTCGATCGATCCGGCAGGCGAGAATGGAGGCGATCTTGGCTGGTTTCAGGCAACGACCATGGTGCCGGAGTTCACCGCAGCCGTCGCCAGCATGGAAATCGGCGAAACCAGCGATGCGCCCGTCAAATCAGAGTTCGGGTTTCATGTCATCAAGCTGGTGGATCGACGCACGGCGGCGCTGCCGGATTTCGATTCGGTCAAACCGGGCCTGACCAATCTGGCCGTACGCAAGGCACTCGCCAGACATGTCGAGGAACTGCGCAACGCAGCTGACGTCAAGACTCGCTAGTCGGAAGAGTCGCCGACCACGGCTATGGCCAGATCCATGACATTGGTGCCTGTCGGCCCCGTGGTCACCAGTGCATCCAGCTGTTGCAGACACGAACCGGCATCGGCCCGACTCAGGTAGTCGCGCACATCGAGTCCCTTTGCTCGGGATTTCTCCAGCGTTTGTTCATCCACCAGTCCTCCAGCATCGGTTGTCGGGCCGTCCGTGCCATCGGTGCCGCAGACCAGTACCGAGGTCGATTCCAGCTCGGCCAGACACGGGGCAAGCGCCAGTGCAAGATGCTGATTGCGCCCACCTCGCCCGGGCGATGCAGGCAGGACGACAGTCGGTTCCCCACCCCAGATGTAGACGCCGGCTTGCCGATCGGGGCGGCGCAGCTCCGCGGCAACCCGTTCGATGACCTCATCCATGTCTCCATCCAGGCTGCCATGAGCCTGGCATACCGGCAGTCCAATCTCGGCAGCCTGGCGCGCAACCGCCGCCTGGGCAATGCTGGACGAGGCGATGATCCGTGTCCGGATAGTTGCCCAGACGGGAAGCTCGGGCCCCATGCCGGTTGCCGCATCCGGTATCAGCAATCCGGATCCGATATCACCGGGTCTGTCACCGGGAACGTCGCTGATCAGAAATTGCAGTACCGGGCAACGTACCTGGCGAGCCAGCTTGCCACCCTTGATCTGCGAGAGTGTACGGCGGCGCCGGTTCATCTCGCCGATCGGTGCTCCGCTGGCCAGCAGCTGGTCTGTCTCCCGCTTCAAATCGGACAGGTCAAGACCCTCATTGAGATATTCCACCAGGGCTGACGTACCGCCTGAGACCAGAAACACCAGCAGGTGTTCTTCAGGAAGGGCGGCCAGGTAGTCATGGAGTCGCTGACCTGCTGCCAGCGAAGCATCATCCGGCACCGGATGCCCCGCTTCGTGACACTCGAGCCGCACATCCTGCTGCACAGCGCGACTCAGGTGATGGTGCTTGGTGACGATCAGTCCGGAAATCAGTCTGTCGCCGATGACCTGCAGGGCGCCTGTGGCCATGGCATCAGCCGCTTTACCCAGCGCAACCAGATGGATCTTATCCGGCAGGTCGACTTGCCGCAGAGCGCGCACGGTGGCCTGCTGTCCACCCAC
>JABDKN010000112.1 GCA_013002205.1 Granulosicoccus sp. | reverse complement strand
CATCGACTAGCGGAATCTTTACCCAAACATACGAATCACCGCTTTCATTCCAGGTTTCGATTTCGTGCGCAAGGATGGTTCCATCTGCATCGATGAAGCGCAAGTCTGCACCATTGTCTTGCGTTTTAGAGTAGTCGATATTGCCTGAATTGAGTACTACCAGTATCGGGAAGTCAGTAAGATTCTCTGTCTGAGCCGAGTTATTGAAAGTCAGATTTTGTCGGGCAGACCAATTGGTATTCCACCAGTCGACGTTCAAAGTTGTATTTAGGTTGGTGTGATATCCGTCGATGCTAGCGACTGGAGTGGTACTCGCTTTGATCGCCACGCCACCAATAGCCCATTCATTAGTAGGGAAAGTCCATGACATGGTTTCAGAGGTCGATGTGGCAACTTTAGTACTACCGGCTCCTTCAACCATGGACTGAAAAAGATCCCAATACTCGCTCTGGCCAGAAGCCTCACTGAGATTAACTAGTGAATCGGAGGAAGCGGCAACCGTACTGAAGACCAGGTCACCTACTTCAGTGCTGACGTTAACCGATGCAATGCCCGTTTTGTCTTCGGCCGACACAAAACTGCCTAACGGAGTTGTTTGGTCAACACCATTGAAAGTCATGACGCCGGCAGTGGCCCCCTCAGGCACTACAGCGTTGAATGTCACGGTAACATCATGGGTCCCGGTTGCCGGTGCGACCATCTGCCAAAGCTCGACTCGCGCTTTTCCTGCAGTTTCCTCAATGACTCCAACAAGGGTGAGATTGCTACCGTTGTAGGTGACAGAACTTACCGACTCCCCGTTTTTTGGACTTAGCGACACACCCACGATCATCAGGCGATCCGTTCCCGACGTGGTGTGCGAGATAGTAAGAGTCGAGCCCGAAGTACTCCCTGAGGAACTCGTATCAACGGTCGCTGATAGTACGCCCGCCCATGAGTGTTGTAAGGCGTCGCTTAACGCAAGATTCGATTCAACAGAACCGATTGTGTATTCCAACTCCCAGTCACCACCGAGTAAGGCGGAGCCGGTCAGGTCATCGGAGGCAGCGACATCGGTGCCCGTCAGGTTGCCGAGTGTCGAGACAAATGAGCGGCCCGTGTCGGTGGACGCCAAGTCACAGCCATAGATGAGAAAATCAGCCTCGGCGGTAAAGCTGTCCTGCCAGGCGGCAATATCATCCGCCCGTACCAGCAACTCGGTAAAATCAACGGTTGCATTACCCAGGCTCAATTGGGCCTCTGAACCATGGGAGATCAGGTGCAAGGCATCCACGTTGTTGTAGTGGCCCAAGACGGCCGAGATCTGATCGATGCCATCCCGATCGGCATCCAGGATGTATACGTGTACTGGTGAGTTGTCCTGCTGTTCCAGATCGGCCACGATCGATCGGTAATCAGGGGTAGCCGAATCGATGATGACGATTTCCACCGCGAGCTGGCTGTGTTGCTCGCTGTTGGCGGATGAGGTGGAGGACTGGGCACTGGATTCTGTGGCGGACACCAGCCCGATATGTCCTGTGGTGTTATGGGAACTGAGCTCGACGACAGGGAAGGGAATGTCGGCCGAGAACAGTATCCGTTTCTCAAGTGTCTCCAGATGAAAGGCCGTCCTGCCTTGCTTGCCTGGTTTGCCTGACCTATTGCTCACTGGACACCAGCGCGACACCGGACAGGAACTCCAGTTGGCACTTCTGTCCGCCGGGGATACTCAGCTCCGGATTGGGCAAGGTGAGCCGCACACCAAAGGTGCCACTGCGTGTATCGAGTAGACGATCGACCACTTGAACCGTGGCGTGAAGTGGCTCTTCATGCTCTATTTCCGGTTGGATCAAGGCGGTATCGCCAGGTTTGAATTTGCCGAACAACCGTGCAGGCAGTACCACTTCGATACGCAGGGGATCAAGTTGGGCGAGGGTAATCAGCGGATTATCGTAGACGAACTCTCCGGGGAAGACCAGCTGCGCCACCACTACGCCGTCGATAGGGCTGAGAATAGTTTTCTGCGCCAGCAGCTGTTCGGCACGCCTGGATTCAATCTGTGCAAGTTTGAGGCTCTCCAGTGCCTGCACCAGGGCTGCACTGGCCACGAGCTTCTGCGCGTGAGCTTCATCCCATTTCTGGGTTGGAACCAGATTTTGATCATGCAGTTTCTGCATGCGATCCAGATTCAATCTGGCCAGTGCCAGATCGGCCTCCCGGGCACTGACCTCGCTTTGCATGTTTGCGCGAGTTTTTGCCGCGGCCAGGTTGATCGTCTCGGCACCGGCCTCCAGCTCGATGATCGGCTGTCCGCGAGTCACCGAATCGCTGCGATCCACCAGCAGGTGCTTGATGACGCCCTGGACCGGACTGCCGACCTCGGTCACCACCATAGGTTCCATCAGGCAATCGAACGGTTCGGATTCGGCCGCCAGGAGATTCGACGCAAAAAGCCATACGAGCAGCCACCGCCAGCGTCTGATTTGGCAGTGAAGTCTCATATTGTGGTGATCAAATGCCCGTACATCTAAGATCCATTGCCGCTGATAGCCAGCTGGCGCTTGAGTTGATCCTGTTCCCGAAAAACGGCGATTCGCTGCCTGCTGTGAGCACGTTCGCAACGGCGCTGCGCGTATCCCACCAGGCAGAGTGCCAGCCAGTGTCCCGGTACTGGGTACCGGGTCATACAGATAGCGGCCAGCATCAGCACTTTCCTTAATATGTGCCTGTTAAGCAGATCATCACTCAACGACAGGATGCTTTGACAGGACCCGGGATCACCTTGACGAGCCGCACGTCCGTACAGTTGGCGGTCCACTCGTGAAGATTCGTTGATTTCCAGATTGATTACGTGCAATCCGCCCAGATCAGCGGCATTGGCCCACAGTACTATATCGGTGCCTCGCCCGGCCATGTTCGTGGCTACCGTAATCGCGCCCGGTCGTCCGGCATTGGCAACGACTTCAGCCTCATCAGCATCTTGCCGCGCGTTCAGTAGCACATGGGGAAGTTTGCGTATTTGCAGCTCCGCGCTGACCTGTTCCGACAGTTCCACGCTCCGCGTGCCAATCAGTACTGGTTGGCCGCGTGTCGAGCGCTCGAGAATTTCCTGCATGAGACGTTCTAACTGCTGAGATCTATCGCTTAGTATGATGCTCGGTAAATGAGTACGCCGATCGATCCGGTGAGGCGGAACTCGAATGACATTTTTTCCATAAACGCGTCTCAGTTCAGAGCGAACTTCATGAACGGTTCCGCTCATGCCAGCCAGATTGCGATAGCGTCCAAAGAAACGCTGAAAACTGATAGCGGCTTTCACTGCAGTTTCGTCACCGGGTGAACAATTTTCCTTGAGTTCGAGCATACGATGCAAACCGTGCTGCAGTTTGCGGTCTGACATTATTCGGCCCGTAGATTCATCGATCAGTTCTACACAGCCATCACGAACCAGGTAGTTGCGGTCACGTACGTAAAGATACTGCGCACACAAGGCCTGTCGTATCATTTCGTTGCGGTATCGCTCGAACCGCCAGACGCCATTGAGACGCTCGGCAATCGCCCGCACTGCATCCAGACCCGTTTCCGTAAGCCAGACCGAATGCGTGTCGTGCTGTATTCTGAAATCTGCACCCTCGTGCAGGGTACGTGCTACTCCAAGTGCTACGCTTGACTCGGTCAGTGCAGCTCGTTCAACTTTGAGCGGTTCAGCCAGTATCAATGGGGTACGTGCATCATCAATCATCACGCTGTCCGCCTCATCTACGATTGCAAAACACAACCCACGCAGGACTGGTTTTGCAGGATTGTTCGATAGCAGAGAACTTATCCGGCGCTTGAGTCCAGAGGTGTGTCCGTCAAGCTGCTGAAGGTCACGCAGGTAATCAAACACGATCTGTTTGTTCGTGCAGTAGACGATATCTGCCCGGTAAGCCTGTCGACGGTCTTCATCACGCATGGTGTCCGAGACGAAGCTGACGCGTAAACCGAAACGTTCATATAGTGGTGCAAGCAGCGTAGCGTCTCGTTCGACAAGATACTCGTTAACAGTGATCACGTGTACCGGTGTTCCTGTAAGCGCAGCGGCTATGGCCGGTAGTGCTGCGGTCAACGTTTTTCCTTCCCCGGTGTTCATCTCGACGATGTTGCCATGCAACATGGACCAGCCAGCAAACAACTGTTCAGCGTGCAGTGAAATCTTGTGAGTAGCACGTACTGCTGAGCGTATGGCGGCAAAGATCTCTATTGCTTGTGTCTCATCCAGCGTCCGGCTTTGCAGTGTCTGGCGCCACTGATCAACCTGGCGAGTCAGTGCTGCAGCGCCCAACGCATCAAACCGACGTTCTTCTGCGATAATTCGGATTAATATCGGACTGAATCCCGAAAGTGTTTTCGTCGGATTGATTAATGCCTGCCAGGTGCTTGTAATCAGCTGGTCCGCCGAGTTACTGGATCTTGATGAACTCTGTTCTGGTTGTGCGCCCAGTAGTAGTCCGGGTCGTGTTGCCTGTACCAGGTGACTCATACTTCGAGCCTCCCGAGAAAGGCACGCTGCACTGTCGTGATCAATCGGCTGAGAAT
>JABDKN010000080.1 GCA_013002205.1 Granulosicoccus sp. | reverse complement strand
GGCAGGCGCGTAGTGAAACCGGAAAGCTGCACACGGTAACCGAGACCATTGAAGCGTTTCTGCAACGACATCTGAGCGATGAGGAAGAACTTGCGGTGCCTATCATTCTACATCACCGGTTGCGCGGCTAAGGAGCACAGTAATGGGAGGTAAGCACGTCGATACCGCGACAGAGGAATCGCAGGCAGATGCAGGAAGCCGCAGGGAAAAAGGCGAATTTGTTCGAGGCGTCAGCGGATTTCGCCATACCCTGGGAGATGCCGAATTTCCGCCAGAACCGGGGCGCTATCATTTGTTCGTCGCACTCAATTGTCCCTGGTGCCACCGGGTGACCCTTGCACGCAATATATTGGGTCTGCAGGCCGGTATGACGACCGATGTCACTTTCCCGAACAGAACAGGCAACGATGATCCTGCTGATGCCAATCACTGGGAATTCAACCCCACCCGGTTATCGACACTGACAGGTTGCGCGTTACCTGAGTGCACGACAGAGACAGGCACAGGTCAAGCCTACCGACTGGTAAATCAGATATACGCAGCAGAAGGATCAGACGAAGGTTCTGTCCCCGTGCTGTACGACAAGAGAAACCATAGAATCGTGTGTAACGAGAGCGCAGAAATCATCCGGATGCTCAATGATCAGGCAGCAGAGCTTGGCAGTTCGATTGCCGGTGCCGATCGAGTGGATCTATACCCCGCGGACATCACTGTACGTGAAGAGATCGACTCATTGAATGAGGTTATCTACACAAACATCAACAACGGTGCTTACAAAGCTGGTTTCTCTTCCGACCAGTCCGTCTATGCAGCTGCATTTGAAGCCTATTTCGACACATTGTCACAGCTTGAGGCAAGGCTGGCAGCAGACGACCGGCCTTTCCTGACTGGTGAGAAATTTACTGAAGCAGATTTACGTCTGTATCCAACACTCTATCGTCACGACCCGGTCTACTACATCCGTATGAAACTCAATGGGGCGAAAGTACTGGACTTCCCGAGTCTGTGGCGCTGGTTATGTCGCGTTTATGCCATGTCCGGAGTCGCGGAAAGCAGTTCCCTGGATCATTGCAGGCAAGGCTACTTTGGCAGGTCATGGAACAACGTCATTCCACTCGGACCGACTTATCCGATGTCATATCCTGAAGCCTATGTACATGCGGAACTGGCCGGATAATGCTTGGAATATCCACTGTACCGAAAATGATGAACTACGGCGAATTGGGTATCGTGTATTGCCGTTGCCGTTGCCGTTGCCGTTGCCGTTGCCATTGCCGTCGATCAGGAGAATGACGTTGGTCACGTGGCATGAGGCCGGGGAGGTGGGGAATAGTGCGGCGATCGCCAGTGCTCATCTGTTAATTCTGCAGGATCGCCATGAAAAGTGACACCAGCATTGTTGAGCAGCAAGGCGAGCTCTCCGGCCTGCTCAAGGAAGTTAGCAAAAAACGCTTCAAGTGCTTGAGTGTCGGCCTGAAAAGCGGTTATTTATGTGGCCTCACAGCCCAATTTTAGCGGCGTTTCTGTAGCACCTGCTGCATTGCAGAAGACGTTGACATGGCTTCGATGCGGCCAGCGACCTTGTCATCGACAGCAGATGACCCTTATCTCGATCCACCCCGATGGCTGCCTGAGCCAACTTCTCCGACAGAGCTTTCACCATTTCCCCTCCATCAACAGCCGTGCATCGTGTTGGCGGGACTCAGTCGAAGCGCAGGTTCTCCTGCCACACACTCCATACCTGGTCGAAGGAGCTCTGCTCACCGGAACTGTCGATGAGTGTCAGTCGCGCGCTGGACTCGTCGCCGTTGGCTGCCTCGAGCAGAACGCCGCTGCCGTCAGGCGCGACGACGCGCAGGCTGCCCTCGGTGAATGTCCAGTCGTCTGGCACTTCTACAGGCTGTTCACTTTCCGGGTAAAATTGGAACGGACGCACAAGCTTCTCGGGCGTCTCGACACGTAGGGTCGCATCCCCGGTACGATCGGAATTGAGGGCGAATGATCCGAAGAGTGAGACGGAGATGAGCTGCCGATCCTGCCAGCCCTGTTCTGACATGTAGCCAGACTGAAAGTCGATGATCGCATCAGTCAGCGCATAGTGTGTGCCGTCAGCGGCGCTCCTTTCGAAGTACGCTGGCATCTTAGTAGATGTATCGACACCCCCGTACCCACGCCAATCAGAAGTTGTATAGATGACGTCGTACCAACGCCCATCAGACATACCGTTTGTATAATTGTATACATCCCCGGAACCGACGTGACCTGAAAAACGGTTGGTCCCGGTTTGATCGGTAACCGTGATACCTGTACTGCGGATATTATTCGTGTGCTGATCATCCATATACGTGTATGCTTCTATCTCACCACTTATCAGCGTTTCGCCGTCCAGGCAATTGTCGAAATCGTAGTTAAAGCCGTAATAGATAAAACGAATAAGTACGGTGCCTCCGTTGTCACAGGCGATCAACTCTTCGATGTCAGGACGTAACGCCAGCTGGTTGTAAGATGTGCGCGAGAAATTTGCCATCGCGGTGACGATCTTGCGCCATGGTTCTCCACGATAGGCGTCAAACACTGCAGATACGAGCGTGACGACATTGTCAGCACGGATCACGTCCAGTCCGGTACCGTCGCTCCCAGGGTCAGCTGCGCTACCGTCAGAACGACTGCCGTCAGCAGCAATTGCCACGAGAGAGTACTGATAGTCAACGCCAGGTGAACGGGTATCGTCGAAGAAACTGGTCCCCTCAGTGCTACCCAGCACCACAGCATCGCGGGAAACCTCGATACGCGCGACAAGGCTGCCTGCTGGAGATCGTTGCCAGAAGAGTTCGGCGGCGGTCCCTGAGTAGATTGCAATGCGATTGATTGCAGGGGCGACGAGATCATCAGTCTCAAGCGTGTCGTCATCACTGGCGGTACCCGCTGTCGTGAGCGTCACGCTCGAAGGTGCCGAGCGCAGACCGTCATGGTCGATGGCGACAACTGTATACGTGTAAGTCGTGCCGGCGGTGAGGGTGTCGTCGAAGAAACTGATTCCGTCGGAAGTACGCAATTGCTTCCCGTTACGGCGGACTTCATGGCGTAAGCCGAAAATGTCGGAGAGGTCCCAGAAGAGCTCGGCGGCTGTCTTCGAGTACACCTTTGCATACAAACCCGATGGGGCGGGCGGTCTGCTCGATGGCACCACGGCGCCGTTTGTCGTGAGCGTCACGCTCGAGGGTGCCGAGCGTAGACCGTCACGGTCGATGGCGACGACTGCATACGTGTAAGTCGTGCCGGCGCTGAGGGTGTCGTCGAAGAAACTGATTCCGTCAGCGGTACTCAGTGTCGTCCCGTTGCGGCGAACTTCGTAGCGCAAGCCGAAGACGTCGGAGAGGTCCCAGAAAAGCTCGGCAGCCGTCTTCGAATATACCTTGGCAGTCAGGGCTGCAGGTGGCGAGGGTTCGGTAGCCGAGGCAGTGGTGAATGATGCCAGCAGAATCAAGATAGCGACAAACGCGTGTACCGCCAGCCGTTTGGTGATCATGGTCGTTTCTCTAGTGCGTAGGTGCATGGACACAATACTATTGCAGGCGCACCATGAATAGCGATGGTTGAAGAAGCATGGATTCCATAGACTGATAAAATGCGAACCTGCTATACGAAGTGAACTTCGTGAGGAAGCGATGAGGCGTAAGAGACGGCAGACCAGCGCGCCGGATGAGCCGTCTAATTGGATATGGGGAAAGTGTGAGATAATTGACAGGCGTTGCGTCAAGGCAGAGAAATCACAGCAGCCTCTCGCGATGATCGGCCGAGTAAACAGCGGGACGATGATGCCAGGCGGCAGTCCGGTCTGCAGAAAAACAGCCTGTATACTACTTACATCATACACATACCTGGCAGAACACTCCATCGAGCATGTGATCAAACCAGACTATGATTTTGCCGAGAATTCGCGTTGACCTCGGCCGGATTCCCGAACGTCCGATGAGAGCTTCAAGTCATCGAGTCTGACAGTAAGTGCGTCTGAAACCGCGTATCGGTTTTCTAACAATCCTTGCCTGGTCCAACATTCTTCCTACCGCGAAAAATAACAAATGGCCGAGATTCATCTTCAGCAGGGAGCCTGCGAGGCCGACACCGCAGGGGAAGCTTCCACCGGCCTGCGCTCGGCCAGGCTGATCTGGGGCCTGCGCATTGGTGGGCTGATCGGTGCACTCATTGTCTGGCTCATGCTTGGGACCTCCGCAGGGCTCTCGCCAGATGCGCGATGGGTTGCCGCGATTGCCACACTCATGGCGATCTGGTGGATGTCAGAAGCCATTCCGCTGGCCGCCACATCCTTGCTGCCCATCGTGCTGATTCCCATGCTGACAGCACGAACGGTCAGCGAAGCGACCGCACCCTACGCAAGCTCCATTGTGCTTTTGTTCCTCGGTGGTTTTCTGATTGCAATCGCCATGGAGAAATGGAATCTGCACCGGCGTGTCGCGCTGCTGACGCTGCGCAAAGTTGGAATTGAACCCACACGTATCGTGCTGGGAATGATGCTTGCGACCGGCTTCCTGTCGATGTGGGTCTCCAATACGGCGACCACCTTGATGATGTTGCCGATCGGTGCCTCGGTCATTGGCCTGGTCGCCGAACGCGCCGGCTCGCAAACTGCCACGGTGCCACGGCAAGCGGAACATCGACAAAATCATGGCAAAATTTTTCCTGATGACAATATAAGTCGCTTCGGTATCTGCCTGGTTCTCGCCATCGCCTGGTCGGCGTCGATGGGCGGGCTGGGCACGCTCCTGGGCAGCCCACCCAACGCAATCGTGGCCGGTTACGCTGCCGATGAACTGGGTCGTAACATTGGATTCTTGGAGTGGATGATGCTTGGCCTGCCGCTGGCGTCTGTTTTCATCCTGATTGGCTGGGTACTGATGACACGCGTGCTGTACCCGTTCAAGCTGGACGAGATTCCAGGTGGCAGGCAGATGATCGATGACGAGATCGATAAACTCGGACCTCTCACCCAGGGTGAGGTCATGGTGTTGTTCGTTTTCGCGTCAGCTGCATTTTGTTGGGTGGTACCCGGACTGCTGGTGACAATTCCTGGAGTCAGCAAGAGCCTGGGCTGGCTAGGTGAGATGAATGACACCGCCATCGCTGTTGCCGCGGGCATTGCCTTATTCATTCTTCCCGGTCGAGGGCGCCGTGAGATGGTGTTGAACTGGAAGGATGCCGAGGAAGGCCTGCCCTGGGGTGTGCTACTGCTGTTCGGCGGAGGTCTCAGCCTGGCTAGCGCGGTCGCATCAAGTGGCCTTGACAGCTGGATTGGCTCACAGGTCACCGTACTAGGCGTGCTGCCCGTGGTGCTGCTCGTCGCCTCAGTCATTGCTATCGTGCTCTTTCTGACGGAGGTGACCAGTAACACAGCAACCGCAGCGACGTTCATTCCGGTTCTGGGGGGTGTGGCGGTGGGTATCGGAGCCGATCCGATGAGCCTGCTGATTCCGGCGGCATTTGCAGCCACTTGCGCTTTCATGCTACCTGTCGGTACACCGCCAAACGCGATAGTCTTTAGTACGGGTGCAGTAACAATTGCCCAGATGGCACGCGGAGGTTTCGTCCTCAACCTGGTAGGAATCGTGCTGATTACCGTATTCTGCTATTTTCTTGGAGGTATTGCGCTAGGATTGCAGTACTGAGCGCACGTTGCAATGATTCGTGTTGCCGATGCAGATAGTGAGACTGTGCCTCGATTATGTCTGGCATGCCAAGGTCTGGACGGCTTCAAGTATGGGCATCAACTGCAGTGCCCGATCAGATGAGATGGAATCGTCCGAACTCCAGAATCTCAGCTGTTATCCCATTCGCGATTTCCGGAAAAGGCGTGACACCGAGCAGCGCAAACCAGAGAGTCAAGGACCAAAGAACTGTCAGCACATAGCTTGCCCTGAAGACGAAGCTGCGGAGACTTCTGAAAAGCTGATTTGACATGTGGTCTCTCCTGTAAAGTAGATCCGATGTGATAACTTTACGCAGGGGAGATATCTATTGACGGTGAATAGTTGCGCTCACAGATCGGTAATATCGCCTAATAAGGGCGTTTCGCAGGTGTTGACGCGTGATCTTGCCTCGATGGGAGAATAAGTGTCGAGTACACGCTTGATAGCGCCGCTATGGCACGAGCCGCAGGGATATTCAGCCGGTTTAAATTGTCTAATTGAGGCTTGTCAATTAAATCGTATATCCGACACTGCGATTGGTAACGATAGTCGCAATAAAGTTTTCGGATTGAATTCAGTCCACAGTGGTCAGCAGCCGGATTGCGAATAGCGTGAACAGTCCTCCGAGGAAAGCCTCAACCCAGCGGCGCAGCTTTGCATAACTTCTCCTTGCCGCCTTGCTCGACATGGCAACAGCCCAGGTGCCATGACAGGTAAATGACACCAGCATGCCCCCGATGACGAACAGCAGGATGAGAAGCAGTGAAGCGCCGCTGACTGCATTCACTGAAGCGATGGCCAGCCAGAACGAGATGGCTTTGGGGTTGGTCACCTGCAAAGCATAGCCGGAGAGGAAATGTTGGAATTGACTTTTCTGACCGGTGAGCAGCGGCTTGA
>JABDKN010000031.1 GCA_013002205.1 Granulosicoccus sp. | reverse complement strand
GTCGTCGATCGAAGGACTCGATAGTTGTGTTGCAGGAGAATTCATGGTCTGGAATATGGATGCGCGCTCGTATACTGGCAAGTTCAGGGCTGGCAATCAACCTCTAAGCAATTCAGGGGCTCCTTCGGCAGTGGCAAGGCTGCCCGGAAGAGCATTGCCGGGAAAACGGTCATGCGGATCCGCCACTGTGCACCGTCGGTATGCATCTTGCGGCAGGCCACGCACCATCTGGCGTTGCAGGAGAGCCTGGCGGTGTCGAAAAGAGGGTCGATGCGTGGATATTTCCGTCTGGCACACCGTTGACGATACCCGTGAGGTTCTGATATGGTAGCGGGCTGTTCGCGGTTACGCACCGCACATCATGCGCAAAAGGCCCTGCATCTGTCCGGGCCACAGTTTCAGGACCAGTAATCATGTACGCGGTAGTCAAAACCGGTGGCAAGCAGTACCGAGTCAGTGAAGGTGACCGTCTCAGGGTCGAAACCATCAAGGCGGAAGCCGGCAGCGATGTCAGCCTGGACGAAGTGCTGATGATCGGCAGTGGGGATTCCGTCAATGTCGGAGTGCCTCTGGTCGCCAATGCGTCGGTCAGCGCCAAGGTGCTGTCGCACGGGCGCGGTGACAAGATACGCATCATCAAGTTCCGTCGCCGCAAGCATCATCGCAAGCAGTCTGGTCATCGTCAGAACTATACTGAGCTGCAGATCACCGGCATCAACGCCGGCTGATCGTCAGGCACAGTCGCCCAATCGTACAGAATCAGTCAGGAAATCAGTCATGGCACACAAGAAAGCAGGCGGCAGTACGCGCAACGGGCGCGATTCGGAAGCCAATCGCCTGGGCGTGAAGATGTTCGGCGGTGAAATGGCCACCGCAGGCAACATCATCGTCCGACAACGCGGCACACGTTTCCATGCGGGCATCAACACCGGCATCGGTAAGGATCACACCATCTTCGCCAAGGCGGATGGCGTAGTGACCTTCAGCGTGCGCGGCGCCAACAACCGAAAATTCATAGACATCGTTCCGGCAGCCGCTGAAGGCTGACGCCCTCGGTTACGCAAAGGTAACAAGCAGGACGACAGCAAAACCCGCCCAGTGCGGGTTTTTCTTTGTCCCATCATAGAAACTGATGAAATTTGTCGACGAAGCACGCATCAACGTCATCGCAGGTGACGGCGGTAATGGCGCGCTTGGATTTCGTCGAGAGAAGTACATCCCGCGCGGCGGCCCGGACGGTGGCGATGGTGGGGATGGGGGCAGCGTGTTCCTGCGGGCCACGCAAAGCCTCAATACGCTTGCAGATTTCCGGCACCAGCGCACCTACCTTGCGCAACGCGGTGAAAATGGTCGCGGGCAGAACTGTTCCGGTGCCGGCGGCAAGGATTGTATCGTCGAGGTTCCGGTGGGCACGGTGGCCACAGACCGGGAAACTGGACAGGTCATTGCCGATCTGC
This sequence comes from Granulosicoccus sp., assembly GCA_013002205.1. Taxonomy (GTDB): domain Bacteria; phylum Pseudomonadota; class Gammaproteobacteria; order Granulosicoccales; family Granulosicoccaceae; genus Granulosicoccus. Next base: position 11,915 of record JABDKN010000031.1, on the reverse strand, counting down.
AGCGCGCCGGCCAGATGGTCGAGGTGGCCAGGGGCGGCTGGCATGGACTGGGCAACGCACGCTTCAAGAGCTCAACCAACCAGGCACCACGCAAGACCACAGACGGCACCCCCGGGGAACGCCGGGAACTCCTGCTGGAGCTTCGTGTACTGGCTGATGTCGGCCTGCTTGGATTGCCCAACGCCGGAAAATCCACGCTGATCCGGCAGGTCTCGTCGGCACGACCGAAGGTGGCCGATTACCCGTTCACCACCCTTCACCCCAACCTTGGCGTGGTCAGCATCGAAGCACACAGAAGTTTCGTCATGGCTGACATACCCGGCCTGATCGAAGGTGCTGCCGAAGGACACGGACTGGGTGTGCGCTTTCTCAAACACCTGAGCCGGACGCGTCTACTACTGCATCTGGTCGATGTCCTGCCCGTCGATGAAACCGATCCGGTGACCGGCGCCGTGGCGGTCGTCAATGAACTGAAGAAGCACAGCGAACCCTTGTTTGCCAAGGAACGCTGGCTGGTACTGAACAAGACAGACCTGCTGCCCGCCGACGAGCGAGAAGCGCATTGCGCAGCGATCATCCGCGGCCTGGACTGGACCGGACCGGTCTACCAGGTATCCGCCGTCACCGGCGCAGGCACCCGTGCACTGTGTGCCGACATCATGAATCGGCTCGAACGCCTGCACGAGGAGGACGCTGTTTCCGACACCAGTGCCATAGCCGAGACATTGGCAGCCGAAGAGACTCCGTCGGACGATGCGTGAACGGCTGCGCTCCGCCAGACGCTGGGTCGTCAAAGTGGGCAGCTCGCTGCTGACGGCCGATGGCAAGGGACTGGATCATGCCATCATCGAGCAGTGGACAACGCAGATAGCCGCCCTGCTGGCCGATCAGCGACAGGTCGTGCTGGTGTCCAGTGGCTCGATCGCCGAAGGCGTTGCCCGACTCAAACTGCCCAGGCGCCCCAGACGGGTAAACGAGCTGCAGGCTGCTGCCGCAGTCGGCCAGATGGGCTTGATAAGGGCCTACGAGTCGGGATTTGAACGCTTCGATCTACTGACTGCCCAGATACTGCTGACACACGACGACCTGGCAGACCGCCGGCGTTACCTGAACGCCCGCGGAACCCTGTCGACCCTGCTGGCACACGGCGTCCTGCCGATCGTCAACGAAAATGACACGGTCACCACCGATGAGATCAAGCTGGGGGACAATGACACACTGGGTGCACAGGTCGCCAACCTGATCGATGCCGACGTCCTGGTATTGCTGACTGACCAGGCAGGACTGTATGACAAGGATCCGCGATACCACGCTGACGCCACTCTGCTGGAACGTGCCAACGCCAGCGATCCGGCAGTGCTGGCCCTGGCCGGGGGTGCCGGCTCCACACTGGGCAGCGGCGGCATGCGTACCAAGGTACTGGCAGCAGAACGGGCGGCACAGAATGGCACGACTACCGTCATTGCAGATGGCCGGGTGCCGGATATCCTGTTGCGGCTACGCGAAGGCGAGCCGTTGGGTACGATGCTGACCAGCGAGCAGAAACCGATGGATGCACGCAAACGCTGGCTGGCGGATCACTTGCGCGCCAGAGGAGTATTGACGCTCGATGACGGCGCCTGTGCTGTGCTGCAACAACGCGGGTCCAGTCTGCTGGCGGTCGGTGTGCGTGAGTGCAGTGGCGAATATTCGCGCGGAGAACTGGTCTCCTGTATCAACCAGAGCGGGCGTGAAATCGCACGCGGCCTGACCAACTACAGCGCAGCGGATACCCGCAAGGTGCTGGGTAAATCCAGCGATCTCTTTGAACAATTGCTGGGCTTCGCCGGCGAACCGGAACTGGTGCACCGGGACAACATGATCGTATTTCAGTGATGCCCGCTGCAATTGACCAGCAGGCAGCCCGTCACTGGAACGGGCACGAGGTTCGCGGGGTTATGCGCCCCCGCCCGGCGTCACGAGAGGGCGCGAACCTGAGCGTTGAAACGGCTCTTGTAGCGCGCCGCCTTGTTCTTGTGGATCAGGCCCTTGCGCGCCATGTGATCCAGAACCGGAACGGCTTCCTTATAAGCAGTTTCTGCCGCGCTCTTGTCACCGGCAGCAAGTGCCGAGAACACGCGCTTGACCATCGTACGCATCATCGAACGCTGGCTTGCATTGCGTTGGCGGGATTTTTCGGCTTGGCGAACGCGTTTGCGCGCCTGGGCTGTGTTTGCCACGGACTATCCTCTAGCTTGACTGTACTGAATTCAGCCGCCCATTATCCACCGCCTGTACCTGTTCGTCAACGGCAGAATCGATGAAACCGGCAAATCTTGTCCGTTCCGGGACCGTCGTGGGCCTGATGACTTTGCTGTCACGGGTGATGGGTTTTATACGGGATCAGGTTCTGGCCATCGTGTTCGGTGCCAGTGCCATGACGGACGTATTCCTGGTGGCGTTCAAAATTCCGAACTTCCTGCGTCGACTGTTTGCCGAGGGGGCATTTGCGACAGCCTTCGTGCCGGTGTTCACCGAATACAAGGAGACCCGCAGCCGCGAGGCCATGCTGGATCTCGCCGCGCATGTCTCGGGCACACTGGCCGTGATTCTGCTGCTGGTCAGTACGCTGGGCGTCATGTTCAGCCCCGTGTTCATCATGCTGTTTGCACCCGGATTCATCGACGAACCCGAGCGCTTTGCACTGGCCACGCAGATGCTGCGCATCACCTTTCCGTACCTGTTTTTCGTCAGCCTGGTGGCCTACGCCGGCAGCATACTCAACACCTTCGGCAAATTCGCCATTCCCTCGATCACGCCGGTGCTGCTCAATATCAGCATGATCGCCGCCGCACTGTACCTCAGCCCCCTCTTCTCGGTGCCCATCGTAGCGCTGGCCTGGGGGGTCTTTGCCGCAGGTGCACTGCAACTGCTCCTGCAGGTTCCGTTTTTACACCGGATGGGACTACTGCCGCGTCCGACCTGGGGCTGGAAACACCCGGGGGTACGACGCATCCTGAAACTCATGGCACCCGCCGTTCTCGGCTCCTCGGTGGCACAGATCAATCTCCTGCTGGATACCATCATTGCCTCTTTCCTGACGGTCGGCAGCCTGAGCTGGCTCTATTACAGTGATCGCCTGATGGAATTCCCGCTGGGCCTGCTCGGTGTCACACTGGCCACCGTCATCCTGCCCCGCCTGGCCAAAGAGCATTCACTGGACACCCAGGAAGAATTCAAACGCACACTGGACTGGGCCATTCGCCTGGTGCTGGTGCTCGGCCTGCCATCGGCAGTGGGCCTGATGCTCATGGCCGAACCGATGCTGCTGACCCTGTTCGGCTACGGGGCGTTCACACCGCTGGATGCCAGCATGGCCAGCTACAGCCTGATAGCCTATGGCATCGGCCTGCCAGCATTTTTACTGACCAAGATATTCGCCCCGGCGTTCTACGCGCGCCAGAACACCCGGACACCGGTGCGAATCGGAATCATCGCGCTGGTGGCCAACATGGGCTACAACCTGCTGTTCGTGCTGCCCATGATCTGGCTGGATTTCCTGGCGCCACACGTGGGCCTGGCACTGGCCAGCTCCGTGGCCGCCTGGCAACAGGCAGTGATGCTGTACCGAAAGCTGGCAGCAGATGAGATCTACCGTCTCTCACCGGAGCTTGTGAGCTTTGCCCGACGTGTACTGCCCGCCCTGGCGGCGCTGGCCCTGCTGCTGGTACTCTCGGCAGGCATTTCCTGGCAGAGTCACGGTGCGATTGGCAGGCTTGTCATGCTCCTCGGTATAATCACAGGTGGTGGTCTCACCTATGCTCTGGGACTGATACTGGCCGGCATACGTCCGCGTCAACTGGCCAGCCCATGAACGCTACTCTTCCAGTGCAGTGGTTCCCATGCAATTGATCCGCGGCCTCAATCGCTGGCCGGATACCTGTGACTCGGTCATTACCATCGGCAATTTCGATGGTGTGCACCTGGGCCACCAGGCCATGTTCCGGGCTGTCAGGCGGGCCGCGGACACTCATGCGCTGCCGGCCACCGTGGTCAGTTTCGAACCCCTGCCACACGAATATTTTTCACCCAGGGCCGCACCCTGTCGCCTGCAGGGATTGCGCGATCGTGTTGCCTGTATCCGCACCGCTGGCATGGACAGACTCCTGCTCCTGCATTTCGATCGCCACCTTGCCGCTCAGTCTGCCGGGGATTTCATCGACGAGGTACTGGTCAGCCGTCTGCGAACCAGGCACCTGGTGATCGGCGATGATTTCCGCTTCGGTCACAATCGCAGTGGCAATGTCCAGATGCTCGAGGAAGCCGCCCAACGCCATGACTTCACCCTGCAACAGAGCGCCACCTGCCTGCATGGTGGCAATCGTGTGTCCAGCACGCAAATTCGTGAGCACCTGAGCCGCGGTGAACTCGAACTGGCCGCTGCGTTGCTGGGCCGGCATTATCGGATCAGTGGTCGCGTCGTGCATGGCGAGAAAGTCGGGCGCAAACTGGGCTATCCCACCGCCAATGTGGCACTGGGCAAGCATCGGCCTGCACTGCGTGGTGTGTTCGCCGTGTGGGCACATGTTCAGGAATCCGGCACACGCCATGCAGCGGTAGCCAATCTGGGTGAACGTCCCACGATGGGTGGACACAAACTGTTACTGGAGGTACACCTTCTGGACAGGGACGTGAATCTGTACGGGCAGCACCTGGCCATCGACTTCCTGGTGCGCCTGCGGCATGAACAGCGATTTGCCTCGCTGGACGAGCTCAAGGCGCAGATAGCCCGTGACGCCGAACAAGCGCGTGAACTGATCAGGCGCAGATGACATACACTGACCCATTTCGTACGACTGACGAAGCAAGCTACACGTGACCGATTACAAACAGACGCTGAATCTGCCCAAAACCGATTTCCCGATGCGTGGAAACCTGGCCAAACGCGAGCCTGAAATGCTGGCTCGCTGGAATGAGCAGGGCCTCCACCAGCATATTCGCGAGCGTTCCGCCGGTCGGCCGAAATTCGTGCTGCACGATGGCCCTCCGTATGCCAATGGCGACATTCATATCGGCCATGTGGTCAACAAGGTGCTCAAGGACATGATCGTCAAGTCAAAGCAGCTGGCCGGCTTCGACTCACCCTATGTACCGGGATGGGATTGTCATGGCCTGCCCATCGAGAACAAGGTGGAGGGTTTGATCGGCAAGCCGGGGGACAAAGTCACCGAGAGTGAATTCCGTGCCAGGTGTCGTGCATATGCTACCGAGCAGATTGCCCAGCAAAGTGGCGAGTTTCAGAGGCTGGGTATCCTGGGCGACTGGCAGTCACCCTACCTGACGATGAACTTCGCCAATGAGGCGAATATTGTCAGGGCACTGGGCCGGATCATCGAAGCAGGTCATGTCTATAAGGGCACCAAGCCTGTCTACTGGAGCTGGGGTGCCCACTCGGCAGTGGCCGAGGCGGAGATCGAGTACGAGGACAAGACCTCGACGGCCATCGATGTGCGCTTCGCTCCCAGGGACAAGACTGCCGTACTGTCGGCATTCACTGCCGATGACGATGGCAGTGATGTGAATATGGTCATCTGGACCACGACCCCGTGGACCATCCCGGGTAACCTGGCACTGACGCTTCACCCCGAGTTGCAATACGCACTGGTATCGGTCAACGGTGAGCGGCTGATCATGGCCGAGGCGATGGTCGACGACGTGATGGCGCGCTATGGATACACCGAATACACCGTGGTAGCCACCACTGCTGGCAGTGCGCTGGAAAGCCTGACGTTCAAGCACCCGCTGTACGAGCGCGATTCCCTGCTCATCATGGGTGACTATGTGACCACCGATGCCGGCACTGGTGTGGTACACACCGCTCCTGACCACGGAGTCGATGACTTCTATGCGGCGAGAAAGAACGAACTGGGCCTGCTGGATTACGTCGATGATCATGGCGTGTTTCGCGACCATGTCGAGCTCTTCGGCGGCGAGCATGTCATGAAAGTGGATGCTCACATGATCGAGGAACTACAAAGCCGCGGGCGTCTGGTCAAGCAGGAGAAATACCAGCACAGTTATCCATATTGCTGGCGGACGAAGACACCGATCATCTACCGCGCCACACCTCAATGGTTTATCGGCATGGACGTCGAAGAGCTGCGTCGAGACACGCTGGCCGAGATCGACAAGGTGCAGTGGATACCCGACTGGGGGCGCTCACGCATTCACGGCATGATTGCGGGTCGACCCGACTGGTGCATTTCGCGTCAACGCTACTGGGGGGTGCCTATCACCCTGTTCCTCAACAAGGAAACCGGTGAGCTGCACCCGGACACCTCTGCACTGGTCGAACAGGCTGCCTTGCGCATTGCCGAGGATGGCATCCAGGCCTGGTTTGATCTTGATCCTGCCGAGTTGCTGGGCAACGAGGCGCCGCTGTACGATAAGGTCACTGATGTGCTTGACGTCTGGTTCGACTCCGGCACCACGTGGATGCACGTGTTACAGCAGGATAACAAGCTGAGCTACCCGGCCGACATCTACCTGGAAGGCTCGGATCAGCACCGTGGCTGGTTTCACTCCTCGATTCTGACCAGCGTCGCCATCAACCGGCAGGCACCCTACCGTCAGGTTCTGACACACGGTTTCACGGTAGATCAGCAGGGGCGCAAAATGTCCAAGTCGCTGGGCAATATCATCGCTCCACAGAAGCTGCTGAAGACGCTGGGTGCAGACATCGTGCGACTGTGGGTCTGTTCGACCGACTACCGTGGCGAGATGACCGTGTCCAACGAGATTCTGGATCGCATGGCCGATGCCTATCGGCGCATCCGCAATACCGCCCGCTATCTGCTCAGCGCCATCAACGATTTCGATCCTGACAGGCACACGGTAGCCCCCGATGACATGCTGGCGCTGGATCGCTGGGCGCTGGATTGTGCATTGCGTACCCAGGGTACGGTACATGAGGCGTACGATGCGTATCAGTTTCACACGGTCTACCAGACTATCCACCACTTCTGTGCCGTCGATATGTCCAGCTTCTATCTGGACATCATCAAGGACCGCCAGTACACCATGGGCGCCGACAGCCGGGGTCGCCGCTCGGCGCAGACCGCGATGTACCAGATCACCGATGCTCTGGTTCGCTGGATAGCACCTGTGCTCAGCTTCACCGCGGACGAGATCTGGCAACACCTGCGTGAGCAGTGCGAAACTGACAGAAGCACACGGGCGCCCTCCGTTTTCACCGAGACCTACCTTGAATCGCTGCAGCCGCTGGGTGATGACACGGCTGTGAGTATCACCGACTGGCAGATGATCACGGATGTGCGTGAGGCGGTGTCCAAGTCGCTTGAGAGTCTCAGGAGCGAAGGTGAAATCGGCGGTGCGCTGGAAGCTGCCGTGACCGTCTATGCCTCTGACACGTTGGCGCAGTCACTGGACAGGTTCGGTGATGAGCTTCGCTTTGTATTCATTACCTCGAGCGCAAGCGTAAAACCACTGCCGGAGAAGCCCGCCGAGGCCATCGAACACAGCACCCATGACCACACCTTCGCCATTCTAACGACCAAAGCAGGTGGTAGCAAATGCGTACGCTGCTGGCATCTTCGGGATGATGTTGGGCACGATGCTGAACATCCGGAACTATGCAGCCGCTGCATCAGTAACGCCTTTGGTTCCGGTGAACACAGGACGATTGCCTGACCATGGCCCATGCGCTTCGCTACAGTATCGTCGGACTCATCGTGCTGCTGGACCAGTTCACCAAGATATGGGCTGACACGGCGCTGGAGATGTATCAACGGATTCCGATCACCGGGTTCTTCAATATCACCAAGGCGTACAATTACGGCGCTGCATTCAGCTTTCTGGACAATGAAGGAGGCTGGCAACGCTGGTTCTTCACTGTCATCAGTCTGGTCGTGAGTGCAGTGCTGGGCATCTGGTTATACCGCATGAAACGGTCAGAGAAGTGGCTGAGCCTGGCCATTGCCCTGATCCTGGGAGGGGCAGTGGGCAATCTGATAGACCGTGTCTGGTATGGCTACGTCGTTGACTTCATACAGGTTTACTGGAAAGACAGCTATTTCCCCTCTTTCAACGTTGCCGATGCAGCTATATCCTGTGGCACAGTGCTGCTGTTGATACTGACACTGTTCGAAAAGAGCGAGCCGTCCGCGGACAAGGTTCGAACCGAAGATCAATAGGGATACTTGCGACGGCAGATCCCGCCCAACCCGGATGATAGGTGTAATGATTCATCGTTTCGTGAATGCTCCGGGCTGACAACCATGAGTCAGGACTGAGCACTATGCAGATACTACTGGCCAATCCTCGCGGCTTCTGCGCAGGTGTCGATCGTGCCATCGAGATCGTCGAACGCGCCATCGAGATTCACGGCGCCCCCATCTACGTCCGTCATGAGGTCGTACACAACAAATACGTCGTGGATGAGCTGCGTGACAAAGGTGCCATTTTCGTCGAAGAACTGGATGAAGTGCCGGACGATGCCACCGTCATCTTCAGCGCCCATGGTGTCTCGAAAGCGGTAGAAAGTGCCGCTCAGCGCCGAGGCCTGCAAGTGTTTGATGCTACCTGCCCGCTGGTCACCAAGGTACATCTGGAAGTAGTCAAATACGCCCGGCAGGGCAAGGAAGTCATTTTGATCGGCCATGCAGGCCACCCGGAAGTGGAAGGTACCATGGGACGTTATGACACCAGCAATGGCGGCCGGATAATCCTTGTGGAGTCACCTGCCGATGTGCAGACACTGGACATCCGGAATCCTGAAGAACTGGCCTTTGTTTCGCAAACGACCTTGTCGGTGGATGACACACAGGACATCATCGATGCCCTGCGCAAGCGCTTTCCCGGAATCGCCGCCCCCAACAGGGACGACATCTGCTATGCCACGCAGAACCGCCAGGATGCTGTCAAGATGCTGTGTAAAGAAGTGGACCTGCTGCTGGTGGTCGGTGCCAGCAACAGTTCAAATTCTAATCGCCTGGCAGAACTGGGCGTACGTGCAGGCGTCGAGTCCCGACTGATCACGCGTGCCGTTGACATAGACAGTGCCTGGCTTGTCGGCAAAGCGAAAGTGGGAGTCACGGCGGGTGCATCGGCCCCGGAGATCCTGGTCTCTGAGGTGGTGGATCGGCTGCGCGCCGAAGGTGGGCACACGGCTGTGGAAAATGACGGCATTCGGGAAACCGTTACGTTCTCCATTCCCAAGGCCTTGAGGCGTATGGAGTTTCCCGCTCGCTAGCCTGGATGCCCGCTCGCAGCCTTCTCACTGAAGTAGAGTGCGCTGAATTCTATATGGGATATGGGTTTACTGAAATAGAATCCCTGGTACTCGTCACACTTTATTTTTTTCAGGTAGTCGCGTTGTTCACTGTCCTCCACACCTTCCGCGCATACTGTAAATCCCATTTCACGCCCCAGGTAGGTAATTGCGTAGACCAACGCCTGATCTTCCTTGGATGTCGTGACATCCATGATAAAGGCACGGTCAATCTTGACCTCGTCAGCCCGGAACAGTTTCAGATAACTCAGCGAAGAGTATCCGGTACCAAAATCATCTATTGAAATCTGAACACCGAGCCCGCGTAATTGAGCAAGAATTTCAAGTGCAGTGTCGACATCGTCGACTAGAATACTCTCGGTCATTTCAAGCACCAGGAGCGACGGTTCAAAATTATGTTCGTTGAGAACCGAATCGACCAATGCCACCAGATCCCCCTCGAAAAATTGCCGCGCTGAAATATTCACTGACATCTTCAGGTTAATCCCCTGCTTTCGCCAGCTCATCAGAATATTGCATGCTTCACGCAATACCCATTCTCCGATCGGCAATATCAGGCCAGTGTCTTCAGCAACCGGAATGAACTCCACGGGAGAGATACAACCTCGAGCAGGATCATGCCAGCGAATCAATGACTCAGCACCTATGATGTTCCCATCCTTTACACTTACCTTGGGTTGAAGCAGCAACCTGAACTCATTTTCCGCCAGCGCTCGTCGCAGATCAGCTTCCATACGCATTCGACGCAATGAGCTCTCATTCATCTCCGTTGAATAAAACTGTAGTCGGCCACCACCCTGAGCAATGGCCTGACTGCTGGCACCCACTGCCAGTTTAAGTAATGTTGCCGGATCGCTGGCATCATCCGGAAATCCTGCCACGCCGATACTGGGCTTGAGGTACACATCCGTTCCATCCGCATTCAGCGGCTCGCACATGACTTCGAAAATTCGCTTTGCAACGAGACCTGCCTCTGCAATTGCGTCGATTGAAGTCAGCAACAAGGTGAAATCCGCACCGCCAAAGCGAAACACATCGATTGACTCATCCGTATTGACAACTTCGCACCCAATTGCATCGGCTACACGTATGTTACCGGACAGTTTTACGGCAAGCTGCTTGAAGACGTCGTCGCTGACCTTCGGACCAAACGTATCGGTAACCCGATTGAAATCATCAAACGCCACGTGCATCAGCGCCAGTTTACCTTTGTCGCGCAGGGCACAGGATGTCGACCACCGCAGGCGGTCCTGAAACAGGTGTCGGTTAGGCAGATCAGTCAGTGGGTCGTAATAGGCGAGCTGATCCTGATAGGCCTTGGCTGCCAGTGTGTTGCGAACGCGAAGGGCCAGCTCGCTGGAATCAACAGGTTTGGATAGAAAATCCGTGGCCCCCAGATCCAACGCCTGGAGCTTTGTTGCAGCATCTGAGGAGGAGGTCAGTATAATGACTGGCAGGTGGGCAAACTCATCTTCCTGGCGCAAGAGCTTGAGGATATCGAACCCGGATACCTTGGGCATCGCTACATCGAGTAACAGTATATCCGGTCGGTGCTTACGCAGTTCATCCATGGCAGTGACCGAGTCATCCACCAGGATGAACTCGTGATACCCCACCTCTTCAAGAAACGACTGCAGAACACGCATGGTGATCAGCTCATCGTCAACCATCATGATGCTGGCATTCTGCAGTTGCACAAACTCATCACCCAGTCTGTAGGCCTGCCCCGCCACCTCGGATTCGTCGACATTGACAACCGTATCGATTCCGGACTGTAATTTTTGTTTGAAGCTCATCTCTTTCTTGTCACTTCCAGAATCATCCGCCACTCAATTGAGTAACGTCAGACATTGAACAGTTATCGGCATCAGATGCCGAACACTGAGCACGGCGGCTCAGGTCCCTGATGTATTCCAGCTGTGTCGAAATCACGTCGACACTTCTGGTTGGAATCGCAGATTCAAGCTCACTGGCAGGTTCGGTAAAGACATCAAAACCGAAGGTACCGGCAGATCCCTTCAGCCATCGTGCCAGAGTCTCAAGTTCCTCATAGTCCTGATCCTTCCATGCCTGCTGCATCGCTGCCTCTTTATCGGCCAGGCTGCCCAGAAAATCTACTATCAGGCCATGCATCTTCGCGTTGCCGGCAAGACGTGACACGATTGGTATCGTTTCAATACTTGAACATTGCAAAGTGTTAGCCGGCTCTTTAATACATTGCTGCACTTCGCAATTTTCGTCGTTCTCCCTGAACTTGTCGTCATGCAATAACGAAGGTATCTCACCTACTCCTGCGATACGCCCTGCGATTTGAAACACTTCTCGAATCGACGATACGCACATCATGTCGTCCTGGGCTATTGCGGCACTTTCCAGCCGAGTGGCCGGATGGGTAAAGCTGTCAAATCCTACCGTTCCACCGGCACCTCTGAGCCAATGCGCCAGCTTGGCAAGTTCGTGGTGATCCCGGCGCGACCATGCCTCGTCGATTTCCCGCAGTTTCCCTCCCAACCTGGCTGTAAAACTCGCTGCCAATTCAGCGTAGTGGGCATTTTTTGTGCTCAGGGTGGATTCCAGTGGGATGTTCTCTGATGACAGACTATCCGCGCTACCGGGCTTGATCACG
>JABDKN010000014.1 GCA_013002205.1 Granulosicoccus sp. | reverse complement strand
ACAGGCCGTCACTGCACAACAGGAAGCGATCGCCCGGCTCCAGGTCGACTTGCCGTACCTGTACCTCGATGTCGTCGGCCACGCCGATGGCGCGGGTAATCACGTTCGACGAGGGGTGGTTTTCTGCCTCGTCGGCGGTCAGCTCACCCAGGCGGTGAAGCTCCTGAACCAGGCTGTGATCATCAGTCAACTGGGCAAAGTCACCATGACGATGGCGATAGATGCGACTGTCACCTGCCCATAGAACGTAGCCACGGTCTTCGTGCAGGTACAGGGCTGCGACGGTACTGCCCATTACCTGCCCCTGGGCGGCCTGTCTGCAGGTGTCATTGGCCTGATTGAGCCGGCTCAACAGATCGTCCACACTGTCCAGGGGATTGGCCAGTGGTTCGAAAGTATGCAGTGCTTCGATGATGGACTGGCTGGCGCGGTCCCCGCGACTGTGGCCACCCATGCCGTCTGCCACTACCCACAAACTCTGTTCACGGGCATCCATGAACGCATCTTCATTGATTTTGCGCACATGCCCCAGATGACTCGCTGCGCAGGAAAACCAGCGTTGCGTACCGGGCGTCCTCTTGTCCGCAACCGGTTTTTCGCTGCTCGTATCGGTGGCGCCGGCGGTAGTGCCCGGATCGGAAACAGGGCCGCCCGACCGGCCGGCAGGAGACAGCAGCGGAGGAGCAGGCGGCGCGCTTGAAGGTGAATCGGGCATCACTACATGACAGGCTAACTCGGGCGACCAGTATAGCCCTGTGTTACCCGCAGACCAGCGGTGAGAATTACCGCTAATGGATGAAAACACGACTGTGGCGGGCAGGAATGCGCTGTTCTGTGATGGAACTGCCAACTGATCGAGGCTCTCTCTGGCGAACCCGGGCGAGACGAACGTCACCGTCAACCGGTACGCCTGCCGTGCTGGCGCTTTGCTAAACTGCACGGCTTCCAACAACCTGCCGCCGAACATCTCATGAAGGTCCGCACCCGTTTTGCACCCAGTCCGACCGGCTATCTGCATATTGGTGGAGCACGGACGGCGCTGTTCTGCTATCTGTTCGCCCGCAAACACGGTGGTGAGTTCATTCTGCGTATCGAGGACACTGATCAGGAGCGTTCCACGGACGCATCGGTCCAGGCCATTCTGGATTCGATGGACTGGCTTGGGCTGGACTATGATGAAGGTCCTTTCTATCAGTCGCAACGGTTTGATCGTTACCGCGAGGTCGTGCAGCAATTACTGGATAGCGGGCATGCCTACCGCTGTTATTGCACGCCGGAAGAGCTGGATGCAATGCGCGAGGAGGCGACGGCCAGAAAGGAGAAGCCGCGTTACAACGGCTTCTGGCGGGATCGGGATGAGGCACCACCACCTGGCATCAAACCAGTGATTCGATTCCGCAATCCGCAGGAAGGCAAGGTGGTGATCGACGATGCGGTCAAGGGACGCATCGTGATCGACAACCGTGAGCTGGATGATCTGGTCATCATGCGCTCTGATGGTGTGCCCACCTACAACCTGACAGTGGTCGTCGATGATATGGATATGCAGATCACGCATGTCATCCGCGGCGACGATCACGTGAACAATACGCCTCGCCAGATCAATATTCTCGAGGCACTGGGCGCTCGGCAACCCGTCTATGCACACCTGCCGATGATACTGGGTGAGGATGGCAAGCGGATGTCCAAACGCCATGGTGCGGTGAGCGTCATGCAATACCGGGACGAGGGCTATCTGCCGGAGGCACTGCTCAATTACCTGGTGCGACTTGGCTGGTCACATCATGACCAGGAGCTGTTCAGCGCCGATGAGATGCGCGAGTTGTTCAGCCTCGAAGCTGTCAACCGGTCCGGCTCGGTGTTCGATGACAAGAAGCTGGACTGGGTCAACCAGCAGTACCTGCACAAGGCGGATGCGGATGCGCTCGGGCAGATGCTGCGACCCTACATGCTCAAGGAGGGGATCGGTATCAGCGCAGGCGCACCCTTGTCCGCAGTTGCGGACCTGCTGCGTGATCGGGCGCGAACGCTGGGTGACATGGCACAGTCGGCGCGTTACTTTTATGCAGCCCCGGTGGCCTATGATGACAAGGCGCAGGCCAGGCAGTTCCGGCCAGCAACGGCTGACATTCTGCAGGATGCCGCCGAGCGTCTGGCTGCGCTGTCGAGCTGGGACACCCCAAGCATCCAGGCTGCACTGGATGCCTCGGCTACCGCACTGGGCATCGGTTTCGGCAAACTCGGGCAGCCCCTGCGACTGGCAGTCACCGGCGTTACACAGTCACCCCCCATGGCCGAGACCATCGCCCTGATCGACCAGCAGGACATCCAGGCACGCCTGCAAAGGGCTATCGAAGTCTGCCGCCAGGCCAGCTGAGCGCAGGGCACAAGCACTCACGGTCGTTTAATATTTTTACTGCATCAGGCTAGATCAGTCCGACCAGCCTGCGACCTTCCTCGGTCTTGATTGAAAAATCCGTACCCGACCATTCGGCCGCAGCGGTGGTGCACAGCCAGGCGATGGCACGGGCTGGCCACTGCGGCGGGATATGGTCACTGAATGCCATCTGGCTAATGGCGTTGATACCGGACCTGCCGATCGATACCTGCATGTCGGTGGCCACGGTACCGGGACTCAGGCCGATGCATCGAATTCCCTGATCAGCGTACTCCTTGTGCACGCAGCGTGTCAGGGCCAGCACGCCCGCCTTGGTGGCACAGTAGTGACTCCAGCCTTCCAGGGCGTTGCTGGCAGCGCCCGAGCTGATGTTGATGATCACACCGGAGCCTTGCGCCAGCATGCCGGGCAACACGGCGCGAATGCCGTGATAGACACCCTTGAGATTGATGTCCACGACCTTGTCCCACTCGTCAGGATCCGACTCGGCCAGTCGCGAGATGGGGTCGATGGTCCCGGCGTTGTTGACCAGCACATCCAGGGAACCGAATGCAGCAATGGTGCTCTGAACGGCGTTGTCGAGATCGGCGTAGCGTGACACATCACAGGCCACTGCCAGTGCCTGGCCACCATTTTCACGTATCTCTGCGGCGAACTGTTCGCAGGCGGCCAGGCTGCGTGCGGCCAGTACGACCTTCATGCCCTCGCCAGCCATCTGCCGCGCCGCTGCCGCGCCGATGCCACGGCTGGCACCTGTTATCAACACGCTTTTCCCGGTCAGTTCATTCATTTTGCCGCAGCCTTCAGTTTGTCACGCCCATGTGGTGCATTGAAGTCTAACGCAGGACCAATTGGCAGGATGCGGTGTGGATACACCCGATCGAATCCCGTGCGGGCAGTAAGTGGTTGGGCGTGTCAGAATTGCCGCATGCCCACATTGACAGACCTGTCCCTCGCCGATCCCTTGCTGTGGCTCCTGTGCCTCGCTTCACTGCTGGTGGGCCTGTCAAAGGGCGGCCTGCCAGGGGTAGGTATGCTGGCTGTCCCCATCCTGTCGCTGCTGATTTCACCGGTAGTTGCAGCCGTGCTGCTCCTGCCGATCTTCATCCTCTCCGATGTGGTCGCGGTCTGGCTGTACCGGCGTGACTACAGTGCGGAGAATCTGCAAGTACTCATTCCGGCTGGCTTGCTGGGTGTACTACTGGGCTGGGCAACGGCTGCCTATGTATCGGATCAGGTAGTCTCGTTCCTGATCGGGGCGCTCGGCATCACCTTCTGCCTGTCACAGTGGTTGCGGCGCGGGGGCAGGCTTGCGCCGCGTCCAGTGGATCGGCGACGCGGGCTTTTCTGGGGCACGATGTCCGGGTTCACCAGTTTCGTCTCGCATGCCGGTGCGCCGCCCTACCAGCTCTACATGCTGCCGCAACAGCTACCCAAGCTGGTGTTTGCCGGTACCACGACGCTGCTGTTCGCCTGTGTGAATCTGGCCAAGGTCATCCCCTACGCCTCGTTACACCCGTACTCGGATACCACGCTGTGGCTGTCCGCTGCGCTGGTGCCGGTAGCGGGGATCGGCACTGTGGCCGGCAAACTGCTGGTTCAGGCCCTCTCCGAGAAATGGTTCTACCAGGGCGTACAGATAGCCCTGTTCCTGATCTCCATGAAACTGGTCCAATCCGGTCTGTGGACGGTATTGCGCTGAGGTTCGAAATCATGCCGCGGTGGCGCGCCCGCCGGTGAATCCAGGCGCTGTACAGGCCTTCATGTCAACGCCAGTCTGAGTAAACCGACCGTGGCCAGCGTCATCAGCAGCCCCAGGCAGAAGCGCCGGTAGAACTGTTCCAGCGAAGGCCTGAACAGTGCTGTTCCCAGCACGACACCGAGCATGACCACCGGTGCAAACACCAGGGCGCGGCGCAGCGCCAGCGTGTCCAGCAATCCCGAGAACGACAGCCATACGGCGGAGGCAAACATGCCGAGAAACAGGTACAGGACGAGCGATGCGCGCATGCGTGGGGCAGCGGCATTCTGTGCCAGTACGTACAGCGCGACGACCATACCACCCACGCTGGCAAGGCCTGTGGCTATGCCCGCGGTCAGACCTGCGGCATAGAGCCCGGGGCGGGTAGCGAGAAACGCGGGCGATGCCTTCAACAGCTGCAGCAGGGAGAGCACCAGGATCAGGCCCAGGGCAATCATCCGCGAGATATCCGTCGGCACAGTGATCGTGGCCGCCAGGCCGATCGGTATCCCGATGGCGGAACCGAGGGCAAGTCCCAGCGATATTCGCCTGTCCGCCAGACGCAACCCACCGCGGAACATCATGATACTGGCCACGGCCTCGAGCATAAAACACACCGGAATCAGGGTGACCGGGGGCATGATCAGTGTCAGCCCCGCCATGGTCAGTGCGGACAGACCGAAGCCTGCGAACCCTCTGACCATGCCGGCAGCCAGCAGTACCGCCAGGCAGATGGCCAGCTCTGTGGACGAGAGTGACACGAGATTTTGCAGCTGGGCGAGCATGAGTCAGGCGCTTGAGGCAAGATAGAGGGCGTAATGGTTCACACGTCCCCATCCGAGCGCGGAGTTTCGACATGCAAAAGGTCTGGTCAGTCTACTTGTCCGGCGAGATTCATACCGATTGGCGAGAACGCATCATGCAGGCCTCCGAGAGGGCAGGTCTGCCATTGACATTTCATTCTCCCATTACCAACCATGAGGCCAGTGATGCCGCCGGCGATATTCTCGGGAAGGCAGAGGCCGGCTTCTGGCGTGATCACCAGTCGTCAAAGGTCAACAGTATCCGGACGCGCACCCAGATACAACAGTGCGATGTGGCCGTCATCCGCTTCGGTAGTCAATACAAGCAGTGGAACGCGGCATTCGATGCCGGATACTGTGCGGCACTGAACAAGCCCTACATCACCTTGCACGATGCCGACATCATCCACCCGCTGAAGGAGGTGGACGCCGCCGCGATGGGCTGGGCGCAGACTCCGGAACAGGTGGTGGAGGTGCTGCGTTATGTGTCCGGCACACCCGATGCCGCCGGGTGTGTGGCTGCGCAAGGCAGTTGATCATGGACGCCATCCAAGCGCGCCATGCGTTTGCCAGGGATATCGTGGCTGGCGCATCACAGACTGCCCTGACCCTGTTTCATGATCGCGACCATCTGGAGATCGAAGTCAAGGGACTGCAGGACTGGGTATCCAATGCCGACAAATCGGTCGAGAAACAGATACGGGCAGCGTTGCTGGACACCTATCCTGACGATGCGATCGTCGGTGAAGAGCATGGCAGCGTCGACGGAGACTCCGGATACACCTGGGTGATCGATCCGATAGATGGCACCACGAATTTCGTCAACGGCACACCCGGCTGGTGCGTCGTGCTGGCGTGCGTGCAGGAAGGGCAGACGGTCAGTGCGGTGGTGTGTGACCCTGTCTGTAATGAAACCTACACGGCTGTTCGCGGGCAGGGTGCCTGGCTCAACGGCCGCAGACTCAGTGTCAGTTCGGCGACCAGCCTCAGTAGCGGAACCCTCGGAGTCGGGCACAGCAATCGCGTACCTGCGGAACTGAGCGCAGCGATGCTCAGCAAGCTGCTGGCACGACAGGGGCTGTACCGGCGCGGTGGGTCCGGTGCGCTGGATCTTGCCTATGTGGCAGCTGGCAGGCTCATCGGCTATGTGGAGCCACACATGAATGCCTGGGATTGTCTGGCAGCATTGCTGTTGATCGAGGAGGCCGGTGGCCGCATCATGTCGTTCGACATGCGCCGCATGATCGATCATGGCGGGCGTGTCGTGACGGGTTGTGTCGGGGTGTTCGAGGAAGTGTCGGCCATGGCGGCCGAGGCCTATGAAAATTCGGCGAAGGAGGATGCGGTGTGAGCAGGCTCGAGTGTCATCAGTTTCCCTATAACAACGACAACTACGGTGTACTGCTGCACGATGCGGACACCGGTCAGTGCGCCTGCGTCGATGCTGGCGATGCACAGGCGACGATGGATGCGCTGAGCACGAAGGGCTGGCGACTGTCGCATCTGCTGATTACCCATCATCACGGCGCCCATACGGCCGGGCTGAGCGCGATCAAGGCAGAAACAGGCTGTATGGTCATCGGCCCTGAGCCTGCGTCCTCGTCAATCGCCGGTATCGATACATACGTCGGTGACGGCAGCGAGTTCGAGTTTGCCGGTCGGAGCGTGCGTGTCATCCACACGCCGGGTCACACGAAGGACATGGTCAACTATTACTTTGCTGACGATGCGCTGGTGTTTACCGGTGATACCTTGTTTTCGATGGGGTGCGGCCGGTTGTTCGAAGGCGATGCGGCCATGATGCTGGCCAGTATTCGCAAACTGAAAGCGTTGCCTGCAGAGACCCAGGTCTATTGCGCCCACGAGTACACGGCGACCAATGCACGCTTTGCACTGGATGTCGATCCGGACAATTCTGCGCTGCAGGCGCGGGCGCGCCAGGTCACACAGTTGCGCAGTCAGGGTCTGCCTACCGTGCCATCGACCCTGCAGATGGAGCTGGATACCAACCCCTTCCTGCGCACCGACAATGCGCAGTTGCGGCAGTCCCTGTCGATGCCGGATGCGGACGAGGTCGCGGTATTCGCCGAACTTCGAGAACGACGCAATCAGTACTGAGTACGGTTCTGGCCAGACAGTAAGCGGTCCGGGTTAAAAAACGGTGGCATTTCCGCGTTAAAGTGGGTAGCGTTGCAGTGGTCAGCTGCCCCTCGGGGACAGCCTGGCATAGCGATTCACCAAGCGGAGAAGCTGCAATGCAGACAGTGAGGCAGTTACTGGCCAAGGCCGAGGGTGATCTGGCCACCGTCAAACCTGATGCAACGGTGCTCGATGCATTACGCTTGATGGCAGAAAGAAACATCGGAGCGGTGCTGATCACCGACAACGGTAAATTGCTCGGTATTTTCACCGAAAGGCATTACGCGCGGAAGGTCATACTCGAAGGGCGGCAGTCGGTCGACACGCCTGTGCGCGATGTCATGTCCACAGAGCTTTACTGGGTCCGGCCGGATCAGAAAGTTGATGAATGCATGGCAATGATGACCGGTAATTTTGTACGCCACTTACCGGTCATGGAAGACGACAAGCTGATCGGTATCGTCTCCATCGGTGATTTGGTAAAGAGTACCATTGCCGACCAGGAACAGACCATCGACGAGTTGACCCGATACATCGGCAGTTGACCAGAGATGGTCGGCAGGTGCCTGTTTATTTTCAGGTGATAGATCGTCAGCTGTCACCACGCCGACCAGGTGTGACACCGGCAGCCGAGTCGTCCGGTTCATGCCAATGACCGGGAAACGACTGGCAAACACGACGCTGAGAATCATGCGGATGGTAACCACGGTACCCGCTGCTACTGGTTTCAGTGAACAGCAGCCCTGACCAGGGCTTCATGACTGCGCTGACCCATTTCCCGTAATGCCAGGGCTCCAAAGTGCACACAGGAGCCTTCCCCGCACGGGTAACCGTTGGCCGGTATCAGATCATCATTGAGAACCACTTCAGCATGAGGTGTCAGACTGGCAATGTTCCGATGCACGCCATCCACGATCTGCTTGCCCGATGAAAACACCGAGTAATCCCCGCGTATATCACTGCCCCTGGACATGGTGCCCAGCACGAATGGAATGGTGGCATCCGGGGCACGGGCTTCACTGCCGCGAGCGTCTTCCACGATGCGTGATCGAAGTTCTGCTATCAGCGTGGTCAGGTTCTCCTCGTAGAATGGCGCACAGGTGCCGGAGGCATCCGACTCGCCCTGGTGCCAGAGTATGCCG
>JABDKN010000005.1 GCA_013002205.1 Granulosicoccus sp. | reverse complement strand
CGCATGGCAGGCAATTGACTGTGGGTCAGTGGGTTTCGCCGCAACTGTTGCATCTCCCCGATGAACCCTTGTTCGACCATGTGGTGCAAGCGCCGTTCAATCCGACGATGCAGCCAGCCACGATCCTCCGGCACCAGCGCGAATTTCAGCGGCGCATGATCCAGCGGTGAGCGCGTGGCCGCCTGCAGCTGGCTCATGGGAACGCCGCTGATCCGGTAGACTTCAAGCGCACGTTGTATGCGTTGCGGATCGTTCGGGTGTATCCGCAACCCGGCCAGCGGATCGACCCGGCATAGTTGCTGGTGCAGTGCAGCCCAGCCCAACGACGCAGCCTCGCTGATCAGTGCCTTGCGAATTTCGTCATTGCCTTCAGGTAATCGTGCGAGCCCTTCGTCAAGTGCCTTGAAATACAGCATGGTCCCACCCACCAGCAGAACCCGTCTGCCTCGGCAACGAATCGCATCGATAGCCGCCAGCGCATCCTGGCAGAATCGCGCAGCGGAATATGCCTCCCAGGGCTCACAGATATCGATCAGATGATGAGGAACAAGCGCCAGTTCCGATGCCGAAGGCTTGGCCGTCCCGATGTCCATGCCACGATACACCAGCGCAGAATCCACACTGACGATCTCGGCGTCCAGTTGCTGTGCAAGCGACAGTGAAAGCGCCGTCTTGCCAGCAGCGGTAGGTCCCATCAGAAAGATGACCGGCTCACTGGATGCCCGGGCAGAGTGTGCCATCAATGCACCGCCATCGATGGTTCAGCGCCCACGCAGAAAAAGCTTGTCCAGCGACTGCATGTCCAGAGAGGTCCAGGTCGGCCTGCCGTGGTTGCACTGGCCGCTGTTCGGCGTGCCTTCTATCTGCCTGAGCAGGGCGTTCATTTCCGACAGGCTCAGGTCGCGATTGGCTCGTACCGAGCCGTGACAGGCCATCGACGACAATACCTGGTCAACTGCCGCACGCAGGCGTTCACTGCTGTCATGATTCATGAGGTCTGACAGGACATCACGCAACAAGGCGCTGACATCTGCCTGTCCGAGAATCACCGGCACTTCGCGAATGCATAGCCGTTCGGGTGCCATCCTGTCGACCACGAGCCCAAGTCCCTGCAACCACTCGCTTTCCGCTTCACAGCGATCAGCCTCCGCCTCACTGACATCGACGGTCAGCGGTACCAGCAGTGCCTGTCGTTTCAGCTCTCCCTCATGATACGAGGCCTTGAGTCTTTCGTAAGTGATGCGCTCATGTGCCGCATGCGCATCGACGATGATCAAGCCATCGCGATTTTCCGCCAGGATGTATACACCGTGCAGATGAGCGCGGGCGAATCCCAGCGGCGGTATGACCGACTGCCCCTCGTCATCGCTGGCAGAGCGTTGCTGCAGGGCATTGCCCTGCCTGGCATAAGGACTGAGGGGATCTGGCGCACGTGTGCCAGCTGCACCGAGTCGGGCCATGGCGTCGAACTGCTCACGGACCTGCAAGGGCATCGGGCGCTGGAACGGGTGCCGTTCGCTGACAGTACCGCTGGCGGGATGCGTGTCGGCGGTAACTTGTGCCTCACCCGAGGACAGAATGCTGGCCGGGTTCACCGCGGCAAGAAATTCCCGGATCGATCGCCTGATGAAACCGTGTACGAGCTGACTGTCACGGAAGCGCACCTCCTGTTTGCCAGGGTGAACATTGACATCCACCGTGGCCGGGTCGGTCTGCAGAAACAGCACGAAGGCGGGATGTCGCTGATGGTAGATCAGATCGCTGTATGCCTGCCTGACTGCATGGGTGATGACCTTGTCGCGCACCATGCGATGATTTACATAGAAGTATTGCATATCGGCCTGCGAGCGCGAGAACGACGGGTCTGCGATCCAGCCGGTCAACAGCTGGCCGACTGCGTCGATGCTGACTGCCCGGGCTGCCTCGCCGAAACCCTTACCAAGGATGCGGGTGATGCGCGCATCTCTTGCCGGGGAATCGGCAGCAGCCTTGCACTCAAAAACGCTCTTGCCATTGTGGGTCAGAACGAAGGCACAGTCAGGCTGCGCCATGGCCAGCGTCTTGACGATAGTCTCGCAACGTGCGAACTCTGTACGCGGTGTCCGCATGAACTTGCGACGCGCGGGCACATTGTAGAACAGGCTGCCGACATCAACCGTGGTACCCATCGGGTGAGCTGCCGGTTGCTGCCGCAACGGGACATCCGGCTGGTAATCGATGTGGGCACCGTATTCCGCGGACTCGGTTCGCGAAGTCAGAGCCAGTCTTGACACGGAGGCAATACTGGGCAGCGCCTCGCCGCGAAATCCAAGCGTCGCAACCCGCTGCAGGTCGTCCATGGAACCAATTTTGCTCGTGGCATGGCGACTCAGGGCACTGGGCAGATCCTCGGCTTCTATGCCGCAGCCATTGTCGCGGACGCGAATGCGCTCAAGCCCCCCCTGTTCCAGATCCACCACGATTCTCGTGGCACCCGCATCCAGCGAATTCTCAACCAGTTCCTTGACAATCGAGGCAGGTCTTTCCACGACTTCACCCGCGGCGATCTGGTTGATCAGGTGGTCAGGCAGCTGATGGATTCTGGGCATGGATGCGGAAGGCTTGCTGGAGCCGTAGTGGCTTCTCTGGTGTGTATCCTGAGCCTGCTATTATGCCCCTGTTGCCCGAACACTGCAGGTGCAGGGCTGCTCGGAAGCAGCACCAGCGAACACCGGACAGGTTGCCATCTGCAGAAACCGACAGCGACGCGCACGCCGGTTATAGCACGTCAGGAACCCTGCCTGCGACGCGCCGCCGCCAGATGCGTGCCTGCCGGCGCACGTCTGGCCAGATAGCGCACTACCCCCAGCTCGATGGCTCTGGCGAGTTCCTCCTGATAGCGTGCGCTCCTGAGCTTTTTCTCCTCCTGCAGATTGGAAATGAATGCTGTTTCGATGAGTATCGAGGGGATGTCCGGTGACTTCAGTACCGCGAAGGCAGCCTGCTCCACCGATGCCTTGTGAACTGCCCCGACACCTTTCAATTCCCCCAGGACATCGGCACCTGCCTCCATGCTCAACTCCATGGTGGCGCTTTGTGCCAGGCTCAGAATCGTCTGTCGCAAATTGCCTTCCAGCTCATCCAGTGCCACGTCACCGTACAGGGCGGCTGACTCATTCTCGCTTCTGGCCAGCCAGGCAGCGGCCTCAGAACTGGCCCCGTCCAGCGACAGCGTATAAACCGAGCTTCCCTTGGCCTCTCTCCGGTTGATCGCATCTGCATGGATGGAGACGAACAGATCCGCGCCATGCTCTCTGGCAATGTTCATACGTTCGCGTAAATCCACGTAAACGTCACTGTCGCGAATCAGTACAGGTGTGATACCCGGTTGATCCCGGAGACGTTCGTAGAGTCGTCTGGCCACTGCCAGCGTAATGTCCTTCTCCAGTGTCTTGCGTTGCCCCACTGCACCCGGATCGCGACCACCGTGACCCGCATCGATGGCAACGACCGCATCGCGCAATGGCACAGTGTCCACCGCCCGGGATTCAGTCCTTACCAGGCCGGGGCTGCCCTTGACGCCAAGATCCACGACCAGGCGTTGTCCACCCTGGCGAGGGACGATGCGGTAACTGGGGTCCACAGACTGGCGAAGATCGAGCACGACCCTGAGAAATTGTTCACCATGCTGCGCGTAGCGAATGCTCCGTATCACCCCCTGAGGAAAGGATTCCGTGGGCATTTGCGTTGCCAGCGTGGCACCGGGCAAGTCGATTACCAGGCGATCCGGATCTGCCAGCGAAAACAATTCTGCCGTCGCGGTTGCCGAATCCAGATCGAAATGCAACATCACGTTCTCTTGCTGCACCAGCCGAAACCCGTAGAGTTTTGCATCACCAGCCAACAGCGGGACGGTGATACCGCCTAAAACGGTTGCAATGGCCAACGTTGCCAACTGAAGCACTGACAAAATCGCGACCCGGGCCACCATTGCCTTCAGGACTCTCGGCATTCTCCCCCCAACACATCGGCTTCAATCAGACGGGCACTCTCCGATGCCTGCATCATCAGCTAACCAGGGGCAGGCTGCACACTTGCAGACATCGGCCTCAAAGTCACGCTCCGCAGAATCAAGCATAGAAGAGGAATGGGATATGTCCAGCGGTAACTCCCCGGAATGTTCTGCAGACAGATCAAGTCGCGGAATTCGAGCGCCCGGCTGCCGCTGACCGCATGGTTACACTGGTGTGAACGATCGTGCTCAGGCGAGGCCCTGGACGATCCTGCCGGGTGAGCGTTCCAACACGTCATCGGGTATGAAGAGGTCCGCCAGCAGTTCGGTGACTCCGTCTTCCTGGTAGAGCGAAAAATCAGTAACGCCCTCGGCCCGCAGTACTTCCTCATCGATAAAGAAATTGCCGGTGCATTCGCGTGGATCACGCTTGAGAATGGCAACGGCTGCATCCGCCACGATGGACGTCTTTCTGCACATCATCGCCATCTCGTCATCGCCAATGACGTTGCGTACCGCGGCCGTGTCTATCGCGGTTAGCGGCCACAGCGCATTCACCCCGATTCCCTGTTCGCGAAACTCTGCGGCCATTCCCAGAACACATAACGACATTCCGTATTTCGCAATGGAATAGGCTACGTGATTCTTGAACCACTTCGGGTCCAGGTCCAGTGGTGGAGACAGGTTCAGAATGTGCGGGGCGGCGGCAGCCTGAAGGTGCGGCAATGCTTTTTTCGAGACCATGAAGGTACCGCGGGTGTTGACCTCCTGCATCAGATCGTAACGCTTCATCGGTGTGCTGGCGGTGTCGCCCAGCGAGATGGCGCTGGCATTGTTGATGCAGATATCGATACCACCGAAGGCCGCAACCGTCGCGGCAATGGCCGCATCCACCTGCTCCTCGCTTCTGATGTCACATACGTGAGCCAACGCTCTGCCGCCACCGGCATCGTTGATTTCATCTGCAGCCGTAAAGACCGTACCGCGCAGGCGCGGATGTGGCTCGGCGGTCTTCGCCGCGATAGCGACATTGGCGCCCTCTGCTGCGGCTGCTTTCGCGATCGCCAACCCGATTCCACGACTTCCACCGGACATGAACAGAGTTTTTCCCGCTAATGACATGATCGTTCCTGTAGTTGACAACTATCCAATTGAGCGCAGGGCAATCCACACCAGGCTCTGTGCACCATAACGCTTGCAGTCGGCTGAATCAGTCAGGCCAGGCCGCCGAAGCTCCGTGTCGATCCGGTGACAGGACAGGCCGGATCAGGGTACCGTGAAAACCACGCGCCGGGAATCCTCACCTGCGTAACGGATCTCGATATGCAGATGCGCTGCGGGAATTCTGTCACCACCTTTGTCCGGCCATTCGACCAGCACCAGGTCATGATCCCGTATGACATCGTCGAATCCGAGATAGTCCAGCTCTTCCGGATCCGTCAGGCGAAACAGGTCCATATGGGCTATCTGCCAGGAATTGCCCTTTGCATCAACGGTATCGTAGCTTTCCAACAAGGTATAGGTGGGGCTCTTGACCCGACCCGTGTATCCCAGCGCGTGAATGATGGATCTGGCCAGCACGCTTTTTCCGGCACCCAGCTCGCCGGACAGGGTTACCAGAGATGGGCGTGGCAGCACGTCAGCCAGCAGGATTCCAAGCCTGTGCATAGCCGGCTCATCTACATCGTCGTGTGCAGGATTCACGAGCAGACGATCCAGCACAGGCTTCCATGATTGGGTGTTCATGTGAACGAGACCAGTGTAGATCTGCCCGCAATCACATCATACGACCTTCTGCGGGGAAACCTCTGAGGCACGTGCCTGTAATCCCTCGATATCCGTGATCAGAATGTCAGAATCGTATACCTCCAGCAGACCTTCCCTGCTGAGTTTGGCCAGTGTTCGTGACAGGGTTGCCGGCACGATCGACAGACGTGAGGCAATGACGCTTTTAGGCACCTTGAGGTGCACGATTGAACTACCTCCGGCTTCCCGCTCCGTGTGCGCCAGAAGATAGGCAATGAACCTGGACGTCGCCGTGTGCAGGGTAAGTCGCTCGATATCGACCAGTTGTTCGATCAGATGGCCGGTCATGCACTGGATCAGGGATAGGCAGGCATCGGTGGAAAGGCTGAGCATCTGCGTGAAATGCTCCGCATCGATGGCCCAGAGCCGACTGGCTTCCAGCGCCTTGGCACTGACCGGATACTGCTGGGAACGCAGGAACATGACGGCTTCGGCGAACGTCTCGCCGGGTTCTATCAACGCCACGACGCGTTCGGCATCCCCGGATGCCCTGGACAGGGCGATGATTCCCGAGGAGAGCACATAGACATTCCTGGCCCGCTCACCCTGGCTGAACAGCGTACCCCCTTCAGAGAGGGTAATCAACGCAACGTGCGGTAACAACGTCTCTAAGATGCCTGCCGGAAGACTGCCGAACAGGGTCGTGCCTGCAAGCTCTTTTAGAGCCTGTTCCTTATCCGGGCCTGACAGCGGATCGGTGGCAGTCATCGTGCAACTCCCGAAATTCGCAACACTGGAGTTGAATATACTGTCACTGTTTCAGCTGAATCACTTGATATCCATCAAGTCGCTGGCAATGATCATGACGACGGTTTCCCGAGTGACTGGCATCTTGCCGTGATGCAGGCCCGACAGGCGCACCTGGACTTACACGCCTGCACGCCTTGCCGGATTCGGCAAGGCGATGCGCAGGAGTGCATGTCACCGAGCAGGGGTCATCCTGCACGACACCATCCGATGGCTCCTTACCCAGCCTGGAGCCGCGTCGGTAAGAACCTCAATACATATGCTGGCCACCGTTGACCGACAGTGTCGAACCGGTGATAAACCCGGCATCGTCGGCAACCAGAAACGCAACCGAACGAGCAATATCTTCGGCACGACCCAGTCGACCTACCGGAATTCTCGCAATGATTTTTTCCAGTACCGCTTCGGGCACCGCGCGCACCATGTCGGTATCGACATAGCCGGGTGCGATCGCATTGACGGTAATACCTTTTCCGGCGCCTTCCTGGGCCAGAGCCTTGGTAAATCCGTGGATACCTGACTTGGCCGCCGCATAGTTCACCTGGCCGTACTGACCAGCCTGACCATTGATCGAGCCAATGTTCACGATACGGCCGAAGTTTTTGTCCCGCATGCCATCGATGACACATCGAGACATGTTGAAGCAGGAGCCCAGGTTCGTATCGATGACTGCCTGCCAGCTTTCATGGTCCATGCGATGCAGGGTACCGTCGCGCGTTATCCCTGCATTGTTGACCAGAATATCGACAGTGCCGCCCAGATCCTCTTCAATTTTCTTGACACCGGCCTTGCACGCTTCGAAATCCGATACGTCGAACTTGTACACAGGAATACCGCTGCTCTCAGAGAACTCACGGGCGCGTTCGTCGTTGCCCGCATAATTTGCAGCGACACTGTAGCCTTCATTCTTGAGCCCCTGTGAAATGGCAGCACCGATCCCGCGGGTTCCACCAGTGACTATTGCGATCTTTGCCATATCCTCTACATCTCCAGTCGATTGTTATCCAGACACCCTCTGCCCATGCGATTGCATCGACAATGTGCTGATGATTATGTGCGTTCTATGCACATGGCGATTCCCATACCACCACCAATGCATAGGGTGGCCAGGCCCTTCTTGGCATCACGTTTCTGCATCTCATGCAGCAAGGTGATGAGTACACGTGTTCCGGAAGCCCCGATGGGATGGCCCAGAGCAATGGCACCACCATTGACATTGACCTTATCGGTATCCCAGCCCAGATCGTTGTTGACCGCGCAGGCCTGTGCCGCGAAGGCTTCGTTTGCTTCGATCAGGTCCAGGTCGCCGATCTCCCATCCTGCTTTTTTCAACGCTGCGCGACTGGCTGGTATGGGTCCGGAACCCATGATCTCGGGCTCCACACCGGCGGTGGCCCAGCTTACGATCCGCGCAAGCGGTGCGACGCCGCGTTTCTTTGCCTCATCGGAACTCATCAACACGACCGCCGCTGCGCCGTCATTCAGGCCGGATGCATTACCTGCCGTGACGGTACCCTCTTTGGAGAACGCAGGGCGCAACTTGGCGAGCGTCTCGGTAGTGGTTCCAGGCTTTATGTATTCATCCGCATCGACAGTGATATCGCCTCGACGATTCTTGACTGTCACCGGAACGATCTCGTCCTTGAACTTTCCAGCCGCCTGTGCAGCTTCGGCCTTCTGCTGCGAGGCCGCTGCGAACGCATCCTGAGTGTCGCGCGTAATCTGCCATTTCTGGGCGACATTCTCAGCCGTTGTACCCATATGGTAGCCATGGAAGGCATCCCACAGGCCGTCCTTGATCATCGTATCGACAAATTCGGCATTGCCCATCTTGTAGCCATTTCGCAGGTGCGCACAATGTGTCGACAGGCTCATGCTCTCCTGCCCGCCAGCCACCACCACATCGCTGTCTCCGGATTTGATCGCCTGAAAACCCATGGCAATCGTGCGTAGCCCCGAACCGCAAACCTGATTGATGGTGACAGCAGTTCGTTCTGCAGGAATACCGGCTTTCATGGCGGCCTGCCGTGCCGGATTCTGCCCGCTGCCCGCCGTCAGTACCTGGCCGAAAATCACCTCGGATACATCTGCGCCGGGTACGCCGCTACGCTGCAGTGCCTCGGTAATGGCAATCGCACCGAGATCAACAGCCGATACACTGGATAAGGCGCCGTTGAAGGAGCCGATGGGAGTCCTGGCAGCGCCAGTAATGACTATATCGTTCATATTGCGTGAATACCTCTGCTGACGTGATGAGTTGCGGATTGATCGGCACTGGAAGTCAGTGACCGACGATCAGTGTTTTTTCTTCGGCGGAATCAGATCGGTTATGGTGCCTTCGAACATCTCTGCTGCAAAGTTTACCGTCTCCGAAAGGGTCGGATGTGGATGAATCGTCTGCCCGATATCCACCGCATCGGCACCCATCTCGATGGCCAGGGCCACCTCGGCAATAAGGTCGCCGGCGTTCGGCCCGACAATACCGGCGCCGATTACCCGATCATCGGTGGGATCGAACAGTAACTTGGTCAAGCCTTCCGAACGCCCGAGGCTCAATGACCGACCAGAAGCTGCCCATGGGAATACGCCCTTCGCCACGTTGACACCCTGGGCCCTGGCTTCCAGCTCGGTCATGCCAACCCACGCCACTTCAGGATCCGTGTACGCCACCGATGGAATCACCCGCGCATCGAAAACACGCTTCATGCCTGCACAGACTTCTGCGGCGACTTTTCCCTCATGGACAGCCTTGTGGGCCAGCATCGGCTGCCCCACGACATCGCCAATGGCGAAAATGTGCGCCACATTCGTCCTCTGCTGATTGTCGACGGCGATAAAACCTCGCTCGTCCACCTGCACACCGGCGTTGTCCAGGCCGAGTAGCGCACCGTTGGGACGGCGACCGACGGCCACCAGTACTCGATCGAACCGCTCCTGATGTTCACCATCCGGTCCGTTGAAGACCACGTGCAGCCCATCGCTTTTTGCCGTGACTGCGGTCACCTTGGTCTTCAGGTAGATGTTTTCGTAGCGGCCCTTGATGCGGTTGTGAAGCGGCTTCACGATGTCCTTGTCTGCCCCGGGAATGATCTGGTCCATGAGTTCGACAACGCTCACCTTCGACCCCAGTGCATCATACACGGTCGCCATTTCCAGTCCGATGATTCCTCCACCCAGAATCAACAGGCGTTCGGGCACGTCCTGCAGCTCAAGTGCACCGGTTGAGTCGATGACACGCGGATCATCATGCGGAACGAACGGCAGGGTCACAGGTTCAGACCCGGCCGCGACGATACACTGATCAAAGCTGATCAGCGTTTCCTGGCCATCGCTGGTCACGCGCAGGGTATTGGGACCGGCAAACTGCCCGACACCATTCACCACATTGACCTTCCTGGCCTTGGCCAGACCCTGCAGGCCTCCGGTGAGCTTGCCAACCACACTGTCTTTCCAGCCACGCAGAGCATCGATATCCACGTCCGGACGCACGAAAGTAAATCCATGTTCGCCCATTTCCTCATATTCCGTTATGACCTTTGCGGCATGCAGCATGGCCTTGGACGGAATGCAGCCGACATTCAGGCAGACACCGCCCAACGTACTGTCCTTTTCCACCAGTACCGTGCGCAGCCCCAGGTCGGCTGCCCTGAAAGCAGCCGTATAGCCCCCCGGACCGGACCCGAGTACCAGGACTTCAGCATGGATGTCGCCCACCATCGGGGCAGTTGGCCGACTCGCGGGTAACGCCTCTACCGGCGCTACCGCCGGTGCAGCCGCACCCTGGCCAGTGGACAAGGTCAGAATCGTTGAGCCTTGCGAGACCTGGTCGCCTTCCTTGACCAGCACTTCGGACACCGTGCCTTCCGCCGGGGATGGCACTTCCATGGTGGCTTTGTCACTTTCAAGCTCGATCAGTGGGTCTTCGGCCGCGACCTTGTCACCAGGCTTTACCAGTATCGATATCACGGGGACATTCGAGAACTCTCCGATATCCGGCACCGTGACAGTCAGAACCTCATGAACACCGGCAGCGGATCCATAACCAGCTGGTTCCGTAGCCGTCGTGGATCCCGTTTCGGAAACGGCAGGCGGTGCGGATACCGAGGATTCGTCCGCACTGTCGATCACCATGATGCTGGTGCCTTCGGAACACAGATCTCCCTCCTTGACATCGATTCGGCTTATCTTGCCGGACACTGGCGAAGGTACTTCCATCGTGGCCTTGTCACTCTCCAGTTCGATCAACGGATCTTCTGCAGCGACCGTGTCGCCGACGGACACCAGCACGGAGACCACCGGCACGTCCTTGAAGTCACCAATATCGGGAACCTTGATATCCATGAACCTATCCCCTAGTGCATCAGACGACGAACGTCGCCCAGCAGATGTTTGAGGGTAGCTGCGAACCGGGCAGCCAATGCACCATCGATCGCACGATGATCGTAGCTCAGCGACATGGGGAGCATATTGCGCGGAACAAACTGCTCACCATCCCAGACGGGAGACATCTTCGAACGGGTCAGACCGAGAATTGCAACCTCCGGTGCGTTGACGATTGGCGTGAACGCAATGCCACCGATACCGCCCAGTGAAGAGATCGTAAACGTGGCTCCCTGCATATCCTGCGACTTGAGTTTTCCATCACGGGCCTGAGCCGAGAGGTCTGCAAGCTCACGGGATATTTCGATTATGCCCTTGCGATCGGCGTCCTTGATCACCGGCACCATCAGGCCGTTGGGCGTATCGGCGGCAAACCCGATGTTGTAATAGTGTTTTCTGATCAGTTTATCGCCATCGGGGTGCAATGAGGAATTGAACTCCCAGTGCGACTTGAGGGCAGATACGCTGGCCTTGACGATAAAACTGAGCAGAGTGACCCGGTAGCCTTCAGTTTTTGCCTGCGTGTCCATCTCCTTGCGGTACTTGTCCAGCTCCGTGATGTCAGCCTCTTCCTGATGGGTCACGTGCGGGATATTGAGCCAGGATCGGTGCAGCGCAGGCCCGGAGAGTTTCTTGATGCGGGACATCTCCACATCGTCGGTATCACCAAATTTTGAAAAATCCACAGCCGGGATCGGCGGAATCCCCATCCCCGTAGCGGGAGCCGCGGCATTCGCAGCTGCCCCTGCCCCCTGCCCGGAGCCCTTGAACCATGCGGTCACATCCTCACGCAGGATTCGTCCGTTGCGGCCACTGCCCTTGATCTGTGACAGGTCTGCACCCAGCTGTCGGGCAAAGGCGCGAATCGACGGGGACGCATGTGCTTTCTTGAAACCCGCTTCATTCACAGCCGCAACGCCTGAAGCGCTTGCCATGGCAGGTGCCGGTGGTGCATTACCAATCTGCTCCTTGGGGATGCTGGCTGGTTGCGTGGCAGATCCAGAGGCACTGTCTGCACCAGCTGCTGCTGTCGGAGCGTCTGATTCGGCGGACTCCAGTACCAGCACCATGGACCCCATCGATACCAGGTCACCTTCGCTGACGCGAATTTCCCGGACGACGCCGGCAGCCGGACTTGGGACCTCCATCGTGGCCTTGTCACTTTCAAGTTCGATCAACGGATCCTCCGCCGCAACCGAATCGCCCACGCCGACCAGTATGCTGATGACAGGAACATCCGTGAAATCCCCGATATCCGGAACGGTTACATCAAGCGCTGACATGCTGCTCTCCTGAATGTCTGTTGGTTGGACGATGCGTTGACATGATCATGCCAGCCTTGGGTTGGGTTTATTACCGTCAATGGAGTATCTGGACAGAGCAGACACCAGTTCTTTCTTTGGCACAGCCTTCAGCTTATACAGCTCGACCATAGCGGCTGCGGCGATGTGGTTGGCATCCACTTCGAAGAAGCGACGCAGGTTCACCCGGCTGTCGGAACGTCCGAAACCGTCGGTACCCAGCACGGTGAAAGGCTGAGGCACATAGGCGCGTACCTGCTCGGCGTAATTTTTCATGTAGTCAGTGGCGGCGATAACCGGACCTGATACATCGGACAATGCTGCAGTGAGGTAAGGCACACGCGGTGCTTCCAACGGATTCAACCGATTCCAGCGCGCAGCGTCCTGACCGTCACGAGCCAGCTCGTTCAGGGAGGGTGCCGACCAGATATCGGCGCTGACACCGAAGTCCTCGCGCAGCATGTCAGCTGCCTTGATGGCCTGCATCAGGATGGTGCCCGAACCCATGAGATTGACGTGCTTCTTGCCGGCAGGCGAATCGTTTCTGAACCTGTACAGGCCCTTGATGATGCCCTCCTCGACGCCTTCAGGCATATCCGGGTGCACATAGTTCTCATTCATCAGCGTCAGATAGAAGAAGACATCTTCCTGATCCACGTACATACGTTGCAGTCCATGCCGGATAATCACCGCAACCTCGTAGCTGAAAGTCGGATCGTAGCTAATGCAGTTCGGAACAGTCCCGGCCAGGATATGTGAGTGACCATCTTCATGCTGCAGTCCCTCGCCGTTCAGGGTAGTACGACCGGCCGTACCGCCAAGCATGAATCCCCGGGCCCGACTGTCTCCGGCAGCCCAGGCCAGATCACCTATGCGCTGGAAACCGAACATCGAGTAGTAGATATAGAAAGGAATCATGGGCACGCCATGAACACTGTAGGCTGTCGCCGCGGCAATCCAGTCCGCCATGCCCCCGGCTTCGTTGATACCTTCCTGCAGGATCTGCCCGTTCTTGCTTTCCTTGTAGAACATCATCTGTTCGGCATCTTCGGGCGTGTAATTCTGCCCTTTCGGATTGAAGATGCCCACGGAGCGGAACAGCCCTTCCATACCGAACGTTCGTGACTCGTCCGGCACGATCGGGACTACCCGCTTGCCGATCTTCTTGTCACGCAGCAAGGTAGTCAGCACCCGTACGAACGCCATAGTGGTGGAAATCTCCCGCTGCCCGCTGCCTTTGAGCTGTGCACCGAAGTCGGAGAGTTCAGGAATGTCAAGCGCAGGTGAATCACGCCAGTTACGCTTGGGAAACTCACCGCCCAGGGCTGTACGCCTTGCCTTCAAATAGGCCAACTGCTCTGCGTCGAGCGTGACGAAGGGTGCGGAGTGCAGGTCTTCATCGGAAACCGGAATCTTGAACCGGTCACGAAATGCCAGCAACTGGTCCTCGGCCATTTTCTTCTGCTGATGGGTTATGTTCTGTCCTTCACCGGCATTACCCATACCATAGCCCTTGACCGTCTTGATCAGCAGGCAGCTCGGTTGGCCTACCGTATCAGTGGCACGCTTGAACGCCGTGTACACCTTCTCTGGATCGTGCCCGCCACGCCGCAGTGCCCAGATCTGCTCATCGCTCCAATCCTTGACCAGAGCCGCAGTCTCGGCGTATTTACCGAAGAAATGCTTGCGCACATAAGCGCCGTCTTTCGCCTTGAAGGTCTGGTAGTCACCGTCGACGGTCTCCTGCATCAGGCGACGCAGCATGCCACTGGTGTCCTGTTCCAGCAGTTCGTCCCAGCCCTGTCCCCACAGCAGCTTGATGACATTCCATCCGGAGCCCCGGAATTCGCCCTCGAGTTCCTGGACTATCTTGCCATTACCGCGAACCGGCCCATCAAGCCTCTGCAAATTGCAATTGATGACGAAGATCAGGTTATCCAGACCTTCCCGTGCTGCCAGGGATATCGCCCCGAGTGACTCCGGCTCATCCATCTCCCCGTCGCCCAGGAAACACCAGACCTTGCGATCTGCCATATCTATGTGTCCCCGGTTGTGCATGTACTTCATGAATCTTGCCTGGTAGATCGCACACAGGGGGCCGAGTCCCATCGACACAGTGGGAAATTGCCAGTAGTCGGGCATGAGCCACGGATGCGGGTAGGAGGACAAGCCCTTGCCATCGACTTCCGAACGGAAGTTCAGTAACTGCTCTTCAGTCAGACGACCTTCCATGAAACTACGGGCGTAGATTCCCGGTATGACATGGCCCTGGAAGAACACCAGGTCACCGCCATGCGTATCACTCTGGGCACGCCAGAAATGGTTGAATCCAATGTCGTACATGACAGCAGAGGAGGCGAACGAGGCAATGTGCCCACCGTATTCCGAACTGACCTTGTTACGTCGTACGACCGTTGCCATCGCGTTCCAGCGATTGATGGTGCGGATTCGCCACTCCATTTCCAGGTCACCCGGATAAGGTTCCTGCATATCTGCCGGGATCGAATTCTGATAGCTGGTGGTTGAGGAAAACGGCAGATTGCTCCCCTGTTCACGGGCCTCCTGCACCGTTCGATCCAACAGATAGTGCGCACGTTCTGCACCGTCCCTTTCGATGACATCCACGACTGCATCTCGCCATTCAGCCGTTTCTACCGGATCGATATCATGTATCGGGGCGTTCATCCAATGTACCTCTGGTCGTTGTTCGAAAAGTGGCAGCCGGGCCACCGGTGGGCCAATGGTACCAGCGAGTGAATTGAAAACGCCAGAGCATTTGACACGATGCACTTCGCTGCCGCGCACGCACACTCGCAAGTCATAACTGGCATCTGGAATACCAGCAGTCGCCTCACTCATCGACTGCGGTAGACCGGGTGCAAACACTGCAAGCAGATGCATCGAGGGAACCGGCGCATGCAGAACGGGTAGCAGGAATACCGACCATCATTGCGCCGGCTTGCGTGCACCTGGCAAAAGCGACCAGCCTGTTTCTCACCGTGCAGGAGTAAGACGTCATCCGCTCGGCAGAAAGACCGAAGACGTGAGAACATCCCTGCCTCTCGTACAGATCGCCATGCTTGACGTTTTCATCTGAACCATCAAACAAACGTGTCCGACACACCTGAGTCAGTTTCTTCCACCCCGGCCGGCGCAACCGGCCCGCAGCCGGGGCCCATGGCGCCGTTCAGCAATCCCGTATTCCGTTCGCTCTGGCTGGCAACACTGGTATCCAATCTTGGTGGCCTGGTGCAGGCAGTGGCCGCAGGCTGGACGATGACGACGCTGACCGATTCAGAGCATATGGTGGCGCTGGTCACTGCGTCGACGAGCCTGCCGATCATGACCCTGGCACTTCTGGCGGGCGTTCTCGCCGACAACTACGACCGCCGGCGTATCATGCTGGTTGCACAGATACTGATGCTGGTAGTGTCAACCGCCCTGGCCGTGACAGCGTATCTGGATCTGCTGACACCCTGGCTGTTGTTGAGCTTCACTTTCCTCATCGGTTGTGGCGGTGCGCTGCACAACCCGTCCTGGCAGGCATCGGTCGGGGACATCGTTCCACGCGATCAGGTACCTGCGGCAGTGATGGCCAACGGCATGTCGTTCAACCTGATGCGCAGCATAGGACCGGCACTGGGCGGTATCATCATCGTGATCGCCGGGGCAGCGGCAGCCTTTGCACTGAACGCCGTGAGCTATCTGGCACTCATTATTGCCCTGGCCATGTGGCGCACACCAGGCATCGTGCGCACTCTGCCACGAGAACGATTCCGTCAAGCCACGACTGCCGGCATACGCTATGTCAGCCTATCACCCAATCTGCTGCGAATAATACTTCGGGGTTTTTTATTCGGCCTGACGGGTGTGGCCGTCCTCGCTCTGTTGCCCTTGATTGCCAGGGACCTGCTGGGAGGCGGTGCATCGACCTATGGATTTCTGCTGGGGCTGTTTGGCCTGGGCGCCGTTGGCGGCGCATTGACGAACTCGCGAACTAGAGCAGCCTTCAACAACGAAACGATCGTCCGCACCGCGTTCGTCGGCATGGCCCTGGGCGTGCTGTTGCTGGCACTGGGCGATACTTTACTGCTGGCAGCCTTCGCACTGCTTCTGTGTGGTGCCTGCTGGGTGACCACCAATGCCCTGCTCAATGTATCCCTGCAACTCTCCACACCGCGCTGGGTTGTCGGCCGGGCATTGTCCTTCTACATGACAGCAAATGCCTGCGGCATGGTTGCGGGTAGCTGGCTGTGGGGGCTCACGGCTGAAACGCATGGCCTGCAAAATGCGTTGATGCTGTCTGCCGTGACCCTGATCGCCGGAGCAGTGATCGGCTTGCGGTTGCCCATGCCTGAGTTCGACAAACTCAATCTGGATCCTTTAAACCGGTTTATCGAACCGGCGCTTGCCTTGCAGCTCACGCCTCGCACCGGGCCGATCATGGTAACCGTGGATTTTAATATCGCCGAACCGGATATCCCGGCGTTTCTGGAGGCGATGGCTGCACGACGACGTATCCGCATACGCGATGGCGCCCGCCGGTGGTCGCTGTTACGGGATCTCGAACAGCCCGATATCTGGACCGAGAAATACTACGTGGCCACCTGGATCGAATACATCCGCCACAACCAGCGCCGGACCATGTCCGATTCCGGCATCTCCGAGGCCCTGCACGCGCTGCATCGCGGAGCACACCCGCCAAGGGTGAGGCGCATGATCGAACGGCAGACGGTGCCCAAGCAACCGGATCCACCGATCAAGGGCTACGATGAAACGCATTGAGCTTTGTGCTTCACACCCACCGCATCACGCTCCGTACCTCACGCTCCGTGCATCTCGCTCCATGCATCACGCTCCATACATGACTCCCCACGCATCAGACTTTGTTCTTCACGCCTTTACCGTAAAACTGTCGGGGCACGATCAATCCGGTTCTGACGCGGCACACAGTGCGACAAGTGACGCCTGCCATGCCTCATCCAGGGGCGCCTGTACAGCGATTCGCTCACCATGCCAGGTGAACTCCAGTGCGCTCGAATGCAGATACAGGCGATTCAGTCCCTTCTGGCGAAACCATGCGTTGCGTGCATTGTCGCCGTACCGTGTATCCCCTACCACGCCGTGACCAACGTGCCTGGCGTGTACCCTTATCTGATGGGTTCTACCCGTTTCAAGTAAAACCTCCATCATGGTCGCTGCGCCGAAACGACGCTGAATCCTGAAGTGCGTCAGTGCAGGCCGGCCATCGGTATCCACCCTCACCCGTCGTTCGCCAGCGTGCTCGACATTCTTTTTCAACGGTACCTGAACGGATTCAAGGTCGGCAGGCCATTGACCGTCCACCAGCGCGATGTAACGCTTGGTGATCTGTCGTCGACGAAACAGGTTCTGCAGGGCACGGTTGGCTTTCAGAGAGCGACCGATCAGCAGGCAACCACTGGTCGCCCGGTCGAGTCGATGGGCCAGGTCAAGTCCTGGCTCGTCCAGTTGTTGCCGCAGGGCATCGATGAATCCGAATGCCAGTCCACTGCCACCATGCACGGCAATTCCGGCCGGTTTATCTACCACCAGAAAATCTTCATGATCGAGCAGTACGGCTCGACCCGCCGTACGGGCCAGCCTGTCTGGCACATGAACGGCGTCACTTACCTGGACACGCAGCGCCGGTATCCGTACCTGTTCGCCAGTTGCCAGCTTGCGCGTCTGCTTGATGCGCTTGCCATCCACCCGCACATCACCCTTGCGTATGAGCCGATAGATATGGCTGCGAGGTACTCCGGGACAACGACGAATCAGAAAATTGTCGATTCTTTGACCTTCTTCATCCTCGCTCACGCGCTCGTGCCGGGTTTTTGACAAGGCTGAACCGGTTTCACCGGCTTTTTCCGACGTCACAATGTTGATTTCACGATGGTTTGCATGCTTATTGCTGGCAATCAGATCAGTCGGCGGTCATCCAGGAGCAGATAGAGGTAGCTGACGCCAACCTCGGGAAAACAGGTGATTGCCCAAAACTGCCGGCACTGCTATATTAAAGAGTCGGCGTATGAATGGACTCCATTGGCCGACAATTCTGACAGTATCGTTCATACCGCGGGCGGTTGCCATCGTTTCATCGGGCAAACTCTGACTGTATCGGATCATGACCGTACAACGGTCGCTTCCGCATCCTGAATGCCAGACTGGACAGAACACACGACAGCCTTACACGCTCGATCATCGGTTTCGGATGCCAACCATGATCGCAGAATTGCGAAGCACGCCAATCAGCGTGCTTCATCGACCACAATAAACCCGGATTCCGCCTACTCGGCCAAGCACATGCTGAGCGCAACGATCAAATTTTATCTGACCATCCTTCCCTGGTTCTTCACCAGCTGGATCGAGTCGTCGTGCGCACCTAGCCCCGCGTTAAAGGCCCTGGCAGGGTTCGCAATGGACCACACCCATAATGAAAAGAATGCTGATCAACGCAACCCATCCAGAGGAGTTGCGAGTTGCCATCGTCGATGGACAACGACTGGTTGATCTGGACATAGAACACAAGTCTCGCGAACAACGTAAATCAAATATATACAAGGCAAAGATCACACGGGTAGAACCAAGCCTGGAAGCCGTATTCGTCGATTATGGTGCCGATCGGCACGGATTTCTGCCCTTTAAGGAAATCGCCAGGGAGTTTCTCAACGGAAACGGCAAGAAAACCGAAGGTGGACGGCCCAATATCCGGGAGTGCATCAAGGAAGGGCAGGAAATCGTTGTCCAGATAGAAAAGGAAGAGCGCAGTAACAAAGGTGCAGCTCTGACGACGTTCATCAGCCTGGCTGGCAGATTCCTGGTTCTCATGCCCAACAACCCTCGGGCAGGCGGCGTATCACGGCGAATCGAGGGTGATGACCGCTCGGAA
Source organism: Granulosicoccus sp. (assembly GCA_013002205.1). Taxonomy (GTDB): domain Bacteria; phylum Pseudomonadota; class Gammaproteobacteria; order Granulosicoccales; family Granulosicoccaceae; genus Granulosicoccus. The sequence continues at coordinate 39,410 of JABDKN010000005.1, read as the reverse complement.
TTGAAGGCAGCCATGGCCGAGGTTGATGTGGCTGACGGTATGGGCACCATCGTTCGCACCGCAGGCATCGGACGCACGACCGAGGAACTGCAGTGGGATGTGGACTACCAGAGCGCCATCTGGAATGCCATACAGGAAGCTGCCGGAGAAAAGAAGGCACCTTTTCTCATCTACCAGGAAAGCAACATCATCGTGCGCGGTCTGCGCGACTACTTCCGCGGTGATATCGGTGAAATCATTGCGGATGAACCGGCCACGTTCGAACAGGCGGCAGATTTCATTCGCCTGTACATGCCACAGAACGAGCGCAAGCTCAAGTTGTATCAGGATGATGTCCCGCTGTTCAATCGCTACCAGGTGGAATCGCAGATCGAATCTGCCTTCCGGCGCGAAGTTCGCCTGCCTTCCGGTGGTGCGCTGGTGATCGACCATACCGAAGCACTGGTGTCCATCGACATCAACTCGGCGCGGGCAACCAAGGGTGCGGATATTGAAGATACCGCTACCAACACCAACCTGGAAGCGGCCGATGAAGTCGCACGTCAACTGAGGTTGCGTGATCTGGGTGGCCTGGTGGTCATCGATTTCATCGACATGATGGCATCGAAGCACCAGCGGGCTGTGGAAAACCGATTGCGCGAAGCCTTGAAGCAGGACCGCGCGCGCGTGCAAATCGGGCGTATCTCCAAATTCGGCTTACTCGAGATGTCCCGGCAACGTCTGCGCCCGTCACTGGGTGAATCGTCGGAAAACGTGTGCCCGCGTTGCCAGGGCCATGGCACCATTCGTGGCGTCGAATCCACCGCTTTATCCATCCTCAGACTGATGGAGGAAGAAGCCATGAAAGACAATACCGGTCGAGTTCTGGCGGACGTCCCCGTGGAAGTGGCCACTTACCTGCTCAACGAAAAGCGCCAGAACATCACCGAAATCGAAGCCCGAAACAAGGTCTCCCTGTTGATCGTGGCCAACCCGACGCTGGAGACGCCGAACTATGCCATCGAAAGGCTCCGAATGACAGAAGCGGATCACGCCATGATGACCAGGAAGAGCTACGAGCTGGCGTCTGATAACAGTGAACACTATTCGCCCCCGGATTCTCGCGATGAAAAATTACCCGAGACGGCCGCTGTCAGTACGGTAGTCCCGCTGGCACCAGCCCCCACTCCGGCTCACCGCATGCTCCAGAGCGAGACACCGGCGACAGTGGTACCTGCTACTGTGCAGGGGCCCGGAGGTTTCCGGCGTATCCTGGGAGCGGTGACGTCGCTGTTCGGTTCCGGCACCACCGCCGTGAGCCCCCCGGAAGAAAGTGTCAAATCCACCAGCGACAGACCGGCCGCAAGGGGCCGTTCGGCGGGCAGTCAGCAAGAGGACGGCTCCCGAGGGCAGAAACGTAACAAGAGAAGCGCCGGGCGCAATGGACGGGACCGTTCACGTGGCGAAGGTGAGGACAGAACTGCAAATACAGGCGAAACACGCGCCGGTCGCAACAAACGCCGTGGAAGAATTGCCGACTCTGCCGACGGAGAGCGAAAGAGTGGCCGTGGGCGTGGCCGCAAGCAGGAGCGTGACGCTGCAAGTGACGAGAACCCGCGCTCCGCGGAGGCCGGCAGTGAGAGTGACGTGGCGGCTGAGGGGATGCGTGACTCGGCAGCCGTACGATCGGGAGGAGCGCGATCCCGGCGGGGAGGCGGGCCAGCCAGGGAGCAGAGTCCGGATACACAAGAGCTCAACGACGAAACCGTTGACGCGGCGATTGCGGACAGTCAATCACCGGACGCAGACAAGTCGGAAGGTACAGGACGATCCCGTGGTCGGCGCGGCGGACGCCGGCGAGGAGGACGAGGACGTGGTCGCAATGGCGAGAAAAAGGAAAGCAGCAGCGAACAAGCCTCTGACGAGAATGTGCCGGGAAATCGTGACGCAGGCGGAGAGCGCCCGGTCGGCGATGACGTTGTCGCAACGGCCACAGCGCTTGCCACGGTCTCTGCCGTATCCTCTGATCCAGTCAAACCTGCCGAGGAGTCAGTCACTGCAACTGGTGATTTTACAAATGACGTTGGCGCGGACCCTGTCACACCTGAAGTGCAAGGGATGGAAACCGACAGCGCATCGACCAGTAGAGCCGAAGACTCGCCGGCACAGGCCGACAGTGAGACCTCCGGTGCATCACCAGGAAGTGCCGAAGTAACGAGCGGTTCGCCGCCGGCAACCGTCAATATGGACGATGGCTCATCAACAGTCAGCTCTGCCAGCTCCGGCACCAGTTCGACAGCGGCGGATACCAGGGAATCGGCAAAACCCAAGCGGCGCGGTGGTGGACGTCGCCGTGAGCGGGTAAACAGCAAGAAAGAGGCAGCTGCCAAGGCGGATACCGGCGCTGATTCCACCATTGACGACAGTTCAACCGAATCCGACCAGGCTGATAGTGCCGCGGGTGCTGGTGATGCAGCGGGTGCTGGTGATGCAGCGGGTGCAGCGGATCCAGCGGGTGCAGCGGATCCAGCAAATACAGCGGATGCACGAGTTTCACAACGGCAGCCCAGTCAGCTCAAAGGCACTGTGCGATCACTGGCCATCAAGGAAGAGAACTCATCCGGCCGGTCGTCACTGGCATCCAGGAAAGTGCCGGATATTTCGCCGCAGACGAGAGCAACCGGACCAAACTCTGACGAGGGGAAATCCGGACAGGCTGCGGCGGTTTCCGCTGCGGCTACGGACAGCGGTGCGGAGGTGGAAGCAAGGTCCGATGCCACGAACGGGGCACCGGCAGAAAAGATCAGCGACTAGCCTGGAGCCGTGTCCTGAGAGCGCACTTTGCCCGATGGATTGGTGAATTGATCGTTGAGCGATTCGACGAAATCAGATGCCTGTTCGATAACCTCGTCGATGGTCTTTCTGGATCGGCTGCTCCAGCCGACGGGATGTTTGCTGAAAACCGAGCGATAAAAGCGTGTATTGAAACGAAAAGCCCTGGCGAACTGCTCATCATCGGTTTTACGGAGCCGTGAAGCCATGAACTGCGCTACCAGATTGCGTATCAGGAAATGCACCACGAGCGATATCAGCACCAGTCCGAGAATCACACTGAACATCGAAACCGGGTCGGCAAACAGGCTCAGGATGAACCCCATCAATGCGCCAATGCTGCTGCTCATCGCGGCGCCTGCCAGCACGATGACAACGACAAGTGCCAGCAACAATGCATCGAACCGCAGTACCCGTCGTGACCAGGTAGCCTTGAGTCGCGCGATCGCCGGAATTGCCCTGTCTCGAATCGTGTACGCCTCCCTCTCCATCGCGCCGACGATACGATAGGCTCGCTCGACTTCGACCTGCCTGATGCGTTCCTCGATTTCGGCCATGTCCGCATCCCGCTTCTCCTCGAATCGACGACGCAGACCTTCGTTCTCGATGCTCAGGGCCACTTCCTTGTTATAGATCGTATAGAACCTGCCGGCCGTCAATCCCTTTTGGGACAGGGCTCTCTGCCAGGCACCGACAATTTCCTCGGTATTGTCTTCGCGTGCTGCCGTATCGATCTGATTCAGTATGAACAGGAATTTGCTGCTGTCATTGCGGGCAATGGTATTTTCCACCAGATGAGTCAGCGTGTCCTGCATCGCCCCTGGTTCCGGGTGACGTGCATCGAAGAAGACCAGCACCAGATCCGAGATATCCATGATGTGATTGGTCAGCTTCAGGGTCGAGGTACGCTGTGCATCTGCATCGAAACCGGGTGAGTCAATCAGAATCTTGCCTCTCACGACCTCTGAATCCGTCACCTTCAACTGCAGATACGCATCGATGCGACGACCTTCACCCTCAGTGACTTTTTCGATTTCATCGCTGATGCGGTAAAACGGGAATCGCATATCAGCATCCAGTGCCAGCCCGGGTAATACTCGCCCGGCATTCTCTTCGCCATAACAGATAACCGTAAACTTGTCATCGACCGCCTGATTTCCCGTCTTCTGCAGTTTCTGCCCGAGATAGCTGTTGATGAAAGAAGATTTTCCCGCTGAGAAGACGCCAAGAATGGAGATCAGTGGCCACCAGGAAATCTGCATTGCATACGAATCGTCAGTGGCGATCAGACCGGTTTTATAGCCAATGCTATCAAGCTTGCGAAAGCCACCTATGGCGTCGATCAATACCGGGTTTTCGCGCTCGAGATGCATTTTCAGGCTGGCGAAACGTTTGACAATTGATTTGTCGGGTCGGACCATCAGGGTTCAGAGCTCCGGAGCGGGATAGTCGAAAAGACAGTGAATGAATGAATAGCGACCTTGCCTGCGGTGGGTTCAGGGATAAGGCCTTGCGAATCGCCTGTAAACCGGATTCTATCAGCCGCAGCCTGTCACTCGGCCATTGACCTGTGGTTATATGTGTTGATCAAAATGCACACATGTACCGGAGAGAAAACACTATGTGGTTCATTACCTTACTGATTCTGGCTCTGGCAGCTTATCTCATCATCAAGGCGGTCAAGGCACAGGCAACCCGCAAAGCCCTGGATGAGGCACAGGGAGCCGAGAATTCGGGACTCACAGGCAGTTTGCAGCATGATTCCATGGCCACGCAGTCCCCGGCTCAGGAAAACAGTGGCGACGAAAGGGCTGCAACCGCTGTCCCCAAAGACTCCGGGACACAGGCTGGCACAGATGTCGATGAGTCCACTGACAACACGGAAAGCGGGCAGGATGAAGGGAATCGGTTGAGTGATATTCGCGAGATGCTGGAGACACTCAATTTGACAGAGTCAGGTGCCGAGCAACTGGGTATCAGCCGGGAGCAGTTCAATGCACTGAAATCGGACCATGATGCTGAGGAATACAGCTCGGCGCTACCGTCCAGTGACGCACAGAAAGAAATTGCGGGGAAGCTGAAACGCATGCTCGCCTGAGTAGCGCTCATGCATCATCTGGTCGATACCCGGAATGTGCATTCCATCAGGCGCAACCTGACGGGGGTGGCCATTTTCATCGGGATCATCTGGTTCGTGTACCTGCTCGATCGAGTCCTGCCGCTGGAAACACTGGGCCTGGTTCCGCGTACCGTTCACGGGCTTACCGGTATAGTGGCGATGCCGTTTCTGCACGGGGATTTCAAGCACCTTGTGGGTAATACGGTGCCGCTGGGTGTTACGCTGATGCTGTTAGCCGGATCAAGAGCCAACACTGGTGCCATCGTCGTGTTCATCGCCTTGCTCGGGGGTCTCGGGCTGTGGCTTTTCGGTCGTACGGCGCTGCACATAGGGGCCAGTGGTCTGGTGTTCGGACTGATCGCGTTTCATGTGTTTGCCGGCATCTTCGAAAAACGCCTGCAGTCGGTGATCATATCGATCATCGTCGGTCTCCTGTATACCTCCACGCTACTGCAGGGTGTCGTACCGTTCCAGAAAGGTGTTTCCTGGGAAGGTCATCTGATCGGCGCCATCGCCGGAGCAGTGGTGGCATTGATGGTCTCGCGTACCTTGCAACGTTCGATCAGTCCGGGAGCCACAGATGACGCTTGACAGGAATGGTGATTTGGCGCCCCTGCGATTCAACGGAAACTTTACGCAGCAGGAGCCCCTGCCGCAGAGATCGATAGATGCGGCCCTGGCGGTCATGCACAGCGGGCGGCTGCATCGATACAACGTCGCTTTTGCAGAAGAGTCGACTGAAACCGCGTTGCTCGAACTGGAGTTCGCCAAGTACCAGAAGCAACGCTATTGCCTGGCGTGTGCCTCCGGCGGCTATGCCCTGCAACTGGCCATGCGTGCCTGGGGCGTGAAATCCGGCGACCCCGTTCTCACCAACGGGTTTACCTTGTCTCCGGTTCCGGGGGCCATACAGGCAGTAGGCGGCAAGGCCATTCTGGTGGAAACCACATCGGATCTCGTCATCGATCTGGCACACCTGGAAAGCCTGATCGTGCAAACCGGTGCCCGACTGCTGCTGCTCTCCCACATGCGCGGGCACCTGGTTGACATGGAGGCGCTGTGTGAACTGCTGGAAAACCACGGGATTTCGTTGATCGAGGACTGTGCACACACCATGGGCGCCACGTTTCAGGGCCGTAAAAGTGGCGTGCATGGCATCATGGCCTGTTTCAGTACACAGACTTACAAGCACATCAACTCTGGAGAGGGCGGACTGATCAGTTGTGACGACGACGTACTGATTGCCAGAGCCATTCTGCTATCGGGCTCCTACATGCTCTTCGAGCGGCACCTGGCAGCGCCACCCAAAGAGGTCTTCGAGCAGATCAGGCTTGATACACCCAATTTGAGTGGTCGCATGGACAATCTGCGGGCAGCCATATTGCGACCACAACTGGCCGGACTCGATGACAATGGCCGTCGCTGGAACCAGCGCTATGATGCGTTCGCCAACGTCTTGCACAAGCAGGCGAATACCTTTCAATTACCTGCCCGACATCCGGCCGCCTACGAAATTCCCAGCTCCATCCAGTTTCGTATTCCGCGCTTCAATGAACAGCAGAACCGGCGGTTCCTTGACGAGTGTGCCCGGCGCGGTGTCGAGTTGAAATGGTTCGGTGCTGCCGATCCGAATGCGTATACCAGTCGCTACGACAGCTGGCATTATCTGGAAACGAGCCCATTGCCCAACACTGACAATATTCTGCGGCGACTGTATGACTGTCGCCTGCCACTGACATTTTCCGTGGAGGACTGTGAGCTTATCGGAACGATTGTGACGCAGGTCGAACAGTCCATCGATTGAGAACTTCCAACATGCATCCATTCCCCGCTACTGGCGGATAATCGAGAAAGACGGGATCGCTTCTCAGCGCAGTTGGGGAGCCCCCCTGGGTACTAACCTCAATGAGGCTAACAGTCGGGGGAAATCAGTGCAGGCGACTACCCTGCCAGAACTTGACGGTCAATGGATCGCCTGACAGTGAATCCACGGGGCCCGGCTCAAGACCGGCCGACACCATTGCCTGGTGAATTTCCCGATCACTGAATCCCAGACGCTGATGCTTGTGTTCAGCTCTCAATCGTTCTTCCTGATGGGCGGCAAAATCGACTATGAACAACCGCCCTCCCGGTGCCAGAGTACGCGCCGCCTCGATGATCACACTGGCAGGTTCCAGGCTGTAGTGCAGTACAAGATGTAGTGTAGCCACATCCACGGATTGATCATCAATGGGCATGTTGTACATGTCACCCTTGCGCACCTGCAAATGACGGTACTCATCTTTCTCCAGCTGTGTTCGCGCAACGGCCAGCATCTCGCCACTGAGATCGAGTCCGACACCGCGATCCATCTGCCCGGCGAACAGCTCCAGCATGCGCCCGGTACCGGTACCGATATCCAGGAAACTGCCAATTCGTGCGGAACCGACCAGCTCGCGCAACCTGGCTTCCACATCCGCTTCCGGTACGTGCAGGGCGCGAATCTTGTTCCACTGCCCGGCATTTTCCTGGAAATAGCTCTCGGCGATCTCAGCACGTTTCTGACGTATCCTGTCCAGCCTGACCAGATCACGACTCAGCTCATTGTCATCGTCGGGTAGAAGATCAACCAGCGTCCGCGCCAGATGCGCGGATTCGCCTGAATCAGCAATGCGATAAAACACCAGTGATCCTTCACGAAACCTGGTCAGCAGGCCAGCTTCCACCAGAAGTTTGAGATGTCGGGAAACACGGGGCTGGCTCTGGCCGAGAATCTGCGTCAATTCCGTAACACTCAGCTCACCGTGAGCGCACAGGGCCAGGAGTCGCAATCTGGTAGGTTCACCTGCCGCCCGCAGGCCTGCCAGCAATGATTCCATTACGTTGAGGACACCCGTCAATACCAGTCAACAGTATGCACCAGTGGGCCAGCCGAAGGGCCCGGCTGCGTGCTGCGCTACCGTCGCAGAAAACGAATGGCAGCCGGCAATGTCAACAGCAGTGCAGCACCAAATGCCAGCACACTCTGAGAGACACTAAGCAAGGGTGCGTCCCCGGTTGACGTCACGAAACTGTCTGCAATGACCAGCATCAGGAGAACGAACGCGGGAAAATACATTCCTGCACCCGGTCTGCGTTCGGCCCTGTCGTCTTCAGGTTTGTGCGACTGCTCTGAATCCGGCAATGATTTCACTGCGGCTGCGATGCTGGCCTCACTGAGCAGTTTCGCTACCCGCAGGGTTTCCAGATCCGGAAACGTCTTGCTCGAAAGCTGCTGGAGGGTGCTGTTGGGCCAAATGCGATAGAACTGCACCTGCTCAGCTTCAGTTCTGCCACGAACATCGACGCGAATGACAAAGCCCTGTATGGACTTGCCTGCCAACCGCGACGCATAGGCTCCGGTTTCTATGGCAACCTGTCGCAGGGTGTCACCGTCAATGGCATCCACAACTTCGATAACCGCCAGCAGATCAGCATTGACCGGATCTACAATGACGAATGAGGGAGCTTTCATGCCGGAATCAACCCGGCCAACCGGTCCGAGCAAGTCGGTATCGAAAATAATGGACGCCCTGGGATAGCCGGATTGAAGCAGGAAACTGTAGATGAGGTCGTCCAAGAGAGTGATACCACAAGTTTGTTGTTACATTACTGAGCAGGTTACTCAGCAGTCCATGACACGTCAATATATTGCCGAAAAACCGGAAGTAACTCACAATATTTTGACGCCTCTCGCTATCATACCAAGGTCTATCCTCCGATCAGCAGCTATTTCTCCTGTTCGTCATATCTAAAAGTACAGTTCAGCCCTATGCCCCTGTCCTCACCTGCCTGGCAGTTACCAGCGTGCCGATTTCCATGTGCCTGGAATCAGGTTTCGACACAGGCTCGACGCTATTCGCTAGAATGCGGCGCCAGCAGGTACTCACCAACGCGTTGTGATTTCGATTCGTTTGCAGAACCATGGACCGACGGTGAACGGCCACAGCGGCCTGTGAAAACAAGGACACTGATGGTGCACGGCATCACCAGCACTTCACCAATCAGCATTTTGCATCGATAGTTTCGAAACAGCGTTTTTTTATACACCGCATGCACACAGCAATGAAGCAGGCACAATGTACTCGTGCAACGTGCAAGTCAAACAGAGCAAGACGCCATGGTTAATACCAACAAGTCAGAGCCGAGCAAGAAGGCCGGTACCCCATCATCAGCCAGTGCCGAGAAGTCGGCAGCGGACACGTCTGTTGATTCATCCAATTCCACACAGGCTGTTGGTAATTTTGGCGGCTCGGGTGGCAATACAGGTCAAAATGGAGGTCAGTCCCCGATGTGGAAAAAGGTACTCCCGATCGCAGCCGTGCTGATTCTGGGCTGGATCGGCCTCAATTTGTTCAGCAATGAACAAGACGATGAGTCGGTAGCCATAACCGCAGATGCGACGTCCGAGGAAGTATCTGCCGTCACGGCAACAGGTTCTGTGGCTGATACCACAGCGGCAGCCACTGACGCGGTAACGGACGAGATAACGGACGCGTCTTCGGACACCGCTGCAGATGCCGCCGACGCAGTGGAAGAGACGGCCAATGAGGTCATGGATGCCGCGGCCGATACAGCCGATGAAGCCGCTGATGCGGTGACAGATGCAACGGCGGAAGCCACTGACGCGGTCACAGACGCAACGGCAGAGGCCACTGACGCGGCTGCAGATGCCGCCGACGCAGTGGAAGAGACGGCCACCGAGGTCATGGATGCCACCGCTGATACGGCCGATGAAGCCACTGACGCGGTGACAGATGCAACGGCAGAGGCCACCGAGGTCGCTGTAGATGGCGCCGACGCAGTGGAAGAGACGGCCACCGAGGTCATGGATGCCGCAGCCGATACGGCCGATGAAGCCACTGACGCGGTGACAGATGCAACGGCGGAGGCTACTGAGGCGACTCTAGATGCCGCCGACGCAGTGGAAGAGACGGCCACCGAGGTCATGGATGCCACGGCCGATACGGCCGATGAAGCCACTGACGCGGTGGCCGAGTCGGCTGCTGTAGCAGCGGACGCAGTTGCCGTAACCACAGCGGACTCAACAGATACCACTGCCGACGGTACTGATGTAGCCGCTGACACCGCTGATACCGCTGGCGACATGGCGAGTGAGTCCAGCGATGATGCAGACCTGACGGCGGTTGCACTGGCAGAAACTCCGGACACCTCTGCGCAGACTGAGCCGGAAGCCGGGATATCGACTGCAATGACCCGTCCCATGACAACGACTGAAAGAGGATCTTTCAGCCTCGCAGGCGTCAGCCGCAAGCTTGGAGGCGTGTTCGGGACCACCACGGCCGTTCTGTCCGGCGTCACCGATGAAGCCTCTGCGCAGATGGCACTACCCAGACTGGAAAGTGCGAGCAATGAACTGAACGAGCTGGCGGATACGTTTGCAGATATTCCGAAGGCCGCGCACGGCCCTCTACAGAAAGTCATCCGCAGCGGCCTTTCACGTATGAAGCCGGTGGTCGATACGGTTCTGACCAAAGAAGGAGTAGGAACTGTACTTACACCGGTCGTCGGTCCGATGATGGACCGGCTGCAGGGACTTGTAGACTGATCGAGGATCCTGGCTGGCAGTAACCGTGAGCCGGTGTCACGGGGTGCCGGAGGTGATCGGCAGACAATCCGGACTGCCGGATTAGACCAGGATCTGCACGGCCCGCTTTAGCGTGGCTTGCTGGAGACCGAAAACTGCTGTGAAGAAAGGCGCCCGCGTGGCGCCATTCTCGCTGTGTCAGGATTACCCCGCACCGGCCACAGCCCGCACCGCACGACTGCCGTATTGATTACTCGCAGGCGACTCGAACTGACTCTTCAGAGCATGGCGTGTCGACTCATTGCGCCGTCGATGGCGCCAATGATCGTGTCAATATCCGCTTCAGTACAAATCAGCGCAGGACTCAGGCACACCGTATTGTTCAGCCCCGTGATACTGCGATTGGTGCGGCCGATGACTACGCCCTGCTCCATGCAATCCGCCGCAATCGCTACCAGCATCTTTTCGTCTACAGGTTCTTTACTCTGCCTGTCCTTTACCAGTTCCATCCCACAGAACAGTCCCTTGCCGCGTACATCGCCAATCACCTTGTACTTGTTCTGCAGACCGCGCATTTTTTCCATCAGGTACTCGCCCATGCGGGTCGTATTCTCCAGCAGGTTTTCATCCTCGATGATACGCATGGTCTCAAGTGCAGCAGCAGGACCAGCTGCACAACCACCGAATGTACTGATATCTCTGAAATAGCCCATGGTGTCATCACTTTCCTTGAATTGATTGAACACCTCTTCAGTTGTCACCGTGCAGGCTATGGCAGCGTAACCACTGGCAACACCTTTGGCCATGGTGACGATATCCGGCTTGATGCCGTAATGCTGGTAACCGAACCATTTGCCTGTACGACCAAGCCCGCAGACCACTTCATCGATATGCAACAACACACCGTACTTCGTACAGATTTCCTGCACTGTTTCCCAGTAGCCCTCCGGCGGAGTGATGACTCCACCGCCGGCAGTGACCGGTTCCAGCACGATGGAACCCACGGTGTCCGGGTCTTCCCGCTGCAGGATCTTCTCGATTTCCCGGGCAATTCGGACACCGTAGTTGGATTCATCAGGAAACTGGCTGCGATACTCACAGCAGTGAGGTACTTCGACGAAACCTGGCGTAAACGGACCATACTGGTCCTTGCGTTCATTCTGCCCACACGATGACAGTGCGGTGATGGTTGTGCCGTGGTAATCACGGTCTCGGTAGAGGATCTTGTGCTTTCTGCCCTGATGTTTCATCGCCGAAATCTGCCTGACGATCTTGTAGCCTTTTTCATTGGCTTCGGAGCCGGAGTTGGAATAGTAAACGCGGCTCATACCTGGCATCTTCGAAATCAGGCGCTCTGCGTACCTGATCCCGGGAACATTACCTGCAGAGCCTGCGAAGTAGCACATTTCGACCAGCTGATCTCGCACCGCATTGGCAATATCCTCGCGCCCATAGCCGAGATTGACCGTCCAGACGGCTCCTGAGACGGCATCCAGATGCTCCTTGCCATGCTGATCCCATATTCGCATACCTTCGCCTTTCACGACGACCAGGGGATCCCTGGTTTCCAGAGGCTTGTGCGGTGTCAGGTGATGCCAGACACGGGCGCGATCCAGTTCTACCAGATCGGCAATATCAATATTTTCAGAAGGTTTGTTCATCTAGTTTGACTCCAAGTAGCCTGTGACCGCAGACGCCTGCCCTGCAGATTAACCGACGCAGACGACAGTAGAACAATACTGTCCAACAGTATCCCTCCAACCCGCACTCCAGGTTATCGGAAAATGATGTCAGACTATGGAACAGCAACTCCTGAGCAAACAGTGCCAGCAATTACACCGAAGTGATACCAGAAAGCATTCCGTTGAGGCAGATCGATGGCACTGTCGGCCGACAGTTATGCCGTCCGGAATGTGTGGTGGCCCATCGCTCCGGCCTGCTGCTGACGCCAGACTGGTCTGGAAACGGGGGTATCAGTGTCATCGATCCGGGCGGCACTACACATTCGATACAGAGTCGCTGGCACACCCCGTTGCGCCCTAATGGAATAGCCCTGGAAGGCGGCGGCACTGTACTTCTGGCCCACCTGGGAGACCAACGGGGTGGGATCTACCGGCTTTATCCCCATGGTGAGGTGGAGCCGGTTGTGCACACAGTCGAAGGAATTCCCATGCCGCCTGCCAATTACGTCGTGCAGGACAGCGACGGTAGAATCTGGGTAACGGTCAGTACACGCCTGACGCCGCGGGCAGCCGATTACAGAGCCAGTGCGCAAAGCGGATTCATTGCAGTGGCGACGGCCGGATCGACAGATGCACGAATCGTGGCAGATGGGCTTGGCTACACCAATGAATGCGTCATTGACGAACAACGCGGCCATGTCTGGGTAAACGAGACCTTTGCTCGCCGGCTGACCCGATTCGAGCTCAGGAACATGCACCCGGTCAAGCTGGGTAAGGGGGTCTGCATGTGCACATTCGGAGCCGGAACCTATCCGGATGGACTTGCGCTCGATGAACAGGGGCATCTGTGGGTAAGCAGCATCGTCAGCAATCGAATCGTGCGCATATCCCCACACGGAGAAGCACACTTGATGTTCGAGGACTCTGACCCCTCGCACCTGGCCTGGACAGAAGAAGCCTTTGCTGCCAATGCGCTTGGTCGGGAACATCTTGATATTGCCAGAAGCCGGTGGGTGAAGAATCTGTCCAACCTGGCCTTTGGCGGTCCTGCGCGGCAGCGTCTTTTTCTGGGCAACCTGCTCGGCGACACTCTGCCGTATATAGACAGTGAATACACGGGTGTCGCCATGCCGCACTGGACCGCCAGCCTGGGCGATCTGCAAGCACTGATACAGGGGACTGTTCAATGAGCACAGACAGGATATTCACAATCGCTGTATTCGAAGGTGACGGGATCGGCCCGGAGATAACCGCGCCGTGCTGCGAGTTGCTGCAGCAGGCCTGCCATCGCGTCTCCAGTGGAAGTGAAACCGTCAGCTTGTTGCTGCAACCTCTCTCGGCGGGTGCCGCAACCTACCAGGCCACGGGAGATGCATTGCCCCGGGCCTCCATCCAGGCTGCCAGACAGGCCGATGCCATATTGCTGTCTGCCATGGGTGACCCGGCGGTTCGTTATCCAGACGGTACCGAAATAACGCCGCAAATCGATCTGCGTTTCGAGCTGGAACTCTATGCTGGACTGCGGCCAGTACGCAGCATACCGGGCGTACCCGGACCTCTTTCGGACTCACGTGCAGCATCGATCGACTTCGTGCTGGTCCGTGAATCCATAGAAGGCTTGTTTGCCAGGCAGGCACCAGCGCGACTGATCGGTGACGAGCAGGCCGAAGAGACACTGGTCATCACCCGGGCCATCAGCGAAAAGCTATTTGACGCAACCTTTGCGTTGGCGCGGCGTCGACTCGGCATCAGGCTCGCCGATGGCATGCCAGGCGCGGTACGGGTGACCTGTATCGACAAGGCCAATGTGTTCCCGGCATTTGCCTTTTTCCGCAAACTGTTCAACGAAGCCGACCTGCGTAACAACCCAAAGGATGATGAAGGTTGCAGGGCCATGGTGTCCGATCACGCGTATGTTGACATCATGGCGCACAATCTCGTTACCCGCCCCTGGGAATATGATGTGATGGTCACGGAAAACATGTTCGGGGATATTCTGTCAGATCTGGGAGCGGCCCTGATCGGCGGAATGGGTTACGCGCCATCGGCCGATATCGGCGACGAGCATGCTGTGTTCCAACCCTGCCATGGCAGTGCACCGGATATCGCCGGACAGGGCGTGGCCAATCCGACCGCGATGTTTCTGTCCGCTGCCATGATGCTCGAATGGCTGGCTGAGCGAAATGACTGCGAGGCTCTCGGCAAAGCCGGTCGTTTGATTGTCCGTGCCGTTGATGAAGCCTTTGCCAAGGGACGCCTCAGGACAGTGGAACTGGGCGGCGACTCGACGCTGGACGACGTGGCAAAAGCGGTAGAACAGCAGGTGGCAACCCTGGCGGTGTAAACCTGGCGGGCAGGCAAGTCGGGTCGGGTCGGGTCGGGTCGGAGTGAGTATCCAGCCTCAATAAGGCTGCTTATTCCAATGGCACACCTGCACGTGCGGCAAAGTAGACAGCCTCGGTACGGTTACGCGCCCCCAGAGTCCTGAATATCGCGGACAGGTGTGCCTTGACCGTGTTCTGCGAGATGTCCATGTTCGTGGAAATGGTCTTGTTGGGTTTTCCCTGCAGGAGATAGGCGAGGACCTCACGCTGCCGTTCGGACAATGAAGCGAGTAGTGCCACGTCACTTCCCTCACCCGCCTGACGCGCATGTACACTGCCGTTCATCACATTCCTGGGCAGGTAGACACCCCCGGCAACGATCAGGCGTATCGCGCCGAGCAGCTCGTCATGCGTGGCAGACTTCGTGATGAAGCCCATCGCACCGTTATCGATGCAGCGCCGTATGACCGCCGGGTCCTGTTCGCCTGAGAGCACGACTATCGTGGCCTCGGGGGCTTGTTTACGCAGCGTCAGCAGGGAATCGACACCCACCGCATCATCGAGTTTGAGATCCAGCAGCACCAGGTCGATATCATCATGGTTGGCCAGCAGGCGCCGGGCGCTGCACAAGTCTTCTGATTCGACCACCGTTGGCGAGGGGGACAGGCTTTGCAGCAGGTGGACCATGCCACTTCTGAAGAGGGCGTGATCATCCACTATCAAGATCTTCATGTCATGCACAACTCCACCACAACCACCTGTTTACACCACTCTTGACCGAGTTCCCGCAATCCTCCCAGATTCTACTGATCAGGGGAATCCTGTCAAACCTGGTGTAGTGTAACGGTCAATCGCAGATTCACTCGATTGATGGTTACACTACACTGGCCTTCGGTCACGGGTGCCATCAATACCGCACGCTGACCTCCCATCCACACAGCCAGCCATTTCCAACTTGTCCAGATTACCTCCATTGACCAAAAGGCTGCGGCACCACTGCGCCCGTGCCGTGACAGACTTCAACCTCATCGAAGCCGGTGACCGGATCATGGTTTGCCTGTCAGGTGGCAAGGACAGCTACACGATGCTGGATCTGCTGCTGCACCTGCAGCGCGTCGCACCGATAGATTTTTCCCTGGTTGCCGTCAATCTGAACCAGAAGCAGCCCGGGTTTCCCGAGCATGTGCTGCCCGACTATCTCACCGCCCTGGGCGTCGAATACCGCATCGTCGAGGAGGACACCTACAGCATCGTGAAAGACAAGATACCGGAGGGCAAGACAACCTGCGGACTGTGCTCACGACTACGCCGTGGAATACTGTATCGTGTGGCAGACGAACTGGGTGCCAGCAAGATCGCACTTGGACATCACGCCGACGATCTCCTCGAAACATTGCTGCTCAACCTGTTTCATGGCGGTGTCCTCAAGACGATGCCGCCCAAACTGCATGCCGATAATGGCAACAATGTCGTGATACGCCCGCTCGTGTATTGCCGTGAACGCGATCTGGCAGAATTCAGCGAGCGCCAGGCTTATCCGCTCATTCCGTGCAACCTGTGCGGTTCACAACCCAATTTGCAGCGTCAGGCAATGAAAACGCTGCTGGCTGGCTGGGAAAGGGAAGACCCGGGACGTATTGCCTCCATGCTGAGCGCGTTAGGGAACGTCGCACCGTCACACCTGCTCGACAGGAATCTCTACGACTTCGATGGCAATCAGCCAGTGCAGGAGTTTCCAGTGCCGGCTACCACGGAATTTCCTCTCCATCGTATGCAATGAAACGTCCGCTGGGGTGATCGTGCAGCGCGTCGATCTGCTCAAGTAGAAGCCTGGCGGTTTTCTGCGGCGAAAACAGCTTGCCATGCGGCACATTGCCCTGAAAAGGCCTGGACAAAGGTGTGTCAGTGGTGCCCGGATGCAATGCTGCGACACGGATGTTTCGCGTTACTCGCGCCCACTCTATCGCCAGACACTTCAACGACATGTTCAGGGCGGCCTTGGATGCACGGTAGCTGTACCACCCTCCGAGATGATTGTCGCTGATGCTGCCAACTCTGGCTGAAACGGTGGCGAACACCCCGGCAGGGGATTTCCTGAGCACCGGCAAGGCATATTTGCCCAGCAGCAGAGTAGGCAGGCAATTGATCGTCATGCTGCTGATAAAGTGATCCGGATCCAGTTGCCGTA
Organism: Granulosicoccus sp.; assembly: GCA_013002205.1. GTDB lineage: Bacteria > Pseudomonadota > Gammaproteobacteria > Granulosicoccales > Granulosicoccaceae > Granulosicoccus. Next base: position 22,720 of record JABDKN010000005.1, on the reverse strand, counting down.
TGGATTTCTCCGGCCCGTGCGCCTGGTCATGCAACATGCCGATGCAGTTGATCATCCAGTCGATGGCGGGCAGTGATTCCACCCAGTTGCGCACGGCAGCCTCGTCGCTAGCCTCCAGCACCGACCACCGGATCGGCGCAGCGTCGGCGCGTTCATCCGTGCCGTTCCCGGCGGCCAGGACCGTCGGTTCTGCATGACGACTTGCATGTATCAGCTGTACATCAGGCCTGAGTGTCAGTTGTTCAACCAGCGCTGCACCGATGCCGCCACCAGCTCCCAGCACGGCTATGGTTTTGAATGTCATGAGCGCTGTGACCGATGGTGCCGAGCTACTTCAGCATGTCGTAGGACTTGGTGAAACCACTCAGTGACAGACTGGCACTGACTTCGCCCTGGTTGGCAGCCACCACAGAAATCACCGCGTTGTTACCCCGCTTGAAACGCGACACGAGATCACTGTCGATCGGCTCACGTACCAGGCATCCCTGTTCGGTGCAGATCTGGAAGGGCGCTGATTCCACGCGGCCGTTGTCAATCGTCACCGACAGGCCTTCCGTCAATACCACTCCGAGCGGCGTGATCACGTCCAGAACGGCGATGGCCGTCCGTTCCCCAACCTCCAGTGGCTCTTCCAGCTTGCGAATGACCATCTCCAGCACCGGTGTGCCGCTCTTGTCGTTACCAATCTGTGCCATTGCACAGTTCACTCCCTCGCTGCCGCAGGCAACCTCCCAGGCACCGTTCCTGACCCGCTCACCGGTTCTGGTGGCATCAGAGGCAGCCGGAGTCACGTCCGTCGGTGGCGGCGCGGGTGGCGCTTCCTGATCGGCAGCGGGGGCAGCCCCCAGATCCAGCTTGCCCGCGGGCTCTTCGGAGGGGCCGAGCTTCAAGCCGCCTCCTGACTGCGCTGATGCCGTACCTGGCAACAGACCAGGCAGAATTGGCAATGTCGCTACTAGTAGAAGGGCCAATCGGAGTTTCACAGTATTTCCCTGCAGGTTTGTCTAAGCATCATGAATCACTAGTGTAGGTACCCTTCCGATGCGCTGCAAGATACCGAGTGGCGACAAACCGGATTGAGATCTGCGCTTGAATCCGCTTCTCGCTTCTGCCAAGGTGCGTGCCGACACTTGCCAGAGTCCCAACCACATGATCTGCATCGAATCCGACCATTGGCGCCTGTGGTGTGATCCTGACACGGGAGTCCAGTGGATGGCTGCCGAGATTTGCCGAGCCGGGCGCTGGCATCACGTGGTACCGGATTGTCGACCACTGGCAGCTGGAGCAAGCACCAGCACCGCCCTGCGGGCGGGCCAGACAATGGACGCACCACTGCAGGCTGCCAGTTTCCACATGCTGCCCTACAGCAATCGCATCCGCGATGGACGCTTTGAATTTCAGGGAAAGCAGATCCAGCTGGCAAATGCTCAAGACCACGCCATTCATGGTGCACTGAGCATGCTGCCGTGGCAAATCGATACCCAGGAGGACAGCTCGCTGACCTGCCGCATCCGGTCTGTCGATCATCCGTCGGTGAACTGGCCCTGGCCTGTCGAGGCCATGATCAGGCATGATGTGCAGGGTGATTGCCTGTCCAGCACACTGATCCTGACCAATCGCGGGGCCACCGACATGCCGGCAGGCTTTGGCTGGCACCCCTATTTCGTTCGTCAGGTCAATGGCGCCTCCCCGAACCTGACATTGCCGGTAGACAAGGTTTTCCCGGATGAAAACAGTGATTGCCTGCCCGATGGTGCCGCCGTGCCGTTACCCGATGAGCTGGATTTCCGCAAACCTCGCAAACTCGACGAGAATCAACGTATCGACTGCTGCCTGGAAGGACTTTCCGGCGCCTGTGTCATTGACTGGCAGGAAGGCGGCATCAAGCTGATCATGACGGCCAGTGATATCTGTCGCTACCTCGTACTGTACAACCCGGCGATGCCGCACTTTGCCGTCGAACCTGTCTCCAATGCCAACGATGCCTTCAACCTGGAATCACGCGGTATCGATGCCGGTATGCAGGTACTGGGGCCTGACGAGTCCATGCAAGCCACCCTGCAACTTCGCGTGGTCACCTGTTAGCCAAGCAGCCGGACGGAGCGACAGTCCGCGCGTCCACGGATGGTGATGGACGCAAACGCGATGCAGCTACGGTTGTACGCGCGTGGCCTGCAGCGTTACGCCCAGCGGCCCGCGTGGTATTTGCACATTCATGGCCTGTCCGCCACGCTCGATCTCCAGTTGCACATACTCGCCGCGCACACCTTCACGTGTCGCTGCCTGTAAATCGGACACCTGGAACAGACGACTTCCGGCATAAGCGGACAGCAGGTCTTCGACCCTGAGTCCGGCCAGGTCGGCGGAAGAGCCGCTGATAATCGAGGCAATGGCGATTCGATTCGGCCGGCCGGATTCATACAGAAAGCGATCATAGGCGGTGTCGCCCAATTCGTCTCGCAGGTTTACCCTGCTGTCCTCCAGTTCAGCCAGTCGATCGGCAAACTGATCAGAATCCGACCAGCCTTCGCGGGCTGCCTGATCGAACAACTCGAGCCGCGCGAGCTGGTATTGATCGTTGCGCGTTTGCAGTTCACGTGCGCTTTGTGCATCCAGGCCGGCTGCAATCAGCTTGTCGACACTCTGGTCGCTCAGCTCACCGTTACGGCGGCCCCTGGCAGTTCCGGCCTCGCCGAATCCCTGCCGGTTATCGCGCAACTCAGCCAGGTTCGCATCTGCTCCGTCAAGTGCGCTCAGCGCCGCAAGGTTGATTACATCTGCCTCCAGTACACTGATCTGCCGGGTCAGGCTCAGGACACTTGCGGCCAGCTGCGCCCGCTCTGCCTCGGCTTCATCCATCGCCTGCTGCCATGAACCGACCCCATCGCCGGATGCTGGAGTTACCGTAGCCTCGATGGGCACTGCACCGGATTCTGGGGCCTTGGAACCGGCTTCAAACTCAGCTGCAGCCGTGATTTCACCGGGCGAGAGATCAACGGATTCGATAGCAGCCGCTGGCGTTGCATCCCCCAACGTGAGATTCCCGGTTGCGGCCAGTGTCAGCACACTGCCCAGTACGCCTGCAAACAGCGCTGTCCCCACGGTGGACAGCCGTATCGCTCCCGGTTGTTCAGTCATCATCGTTTCCGGCCGTCGCCGCTACACTGTGATCTGTCATGATAACCCTGTCCGCGTCCGGAGTAAGCAGTATCCACAGCCTTTTTTCGCCCCTGAACTCATGAAAATCAACAACTTGCGAGGGTCAGACCCCAACAGGCCTTATGGTGGTGGGCGGGTGGATGTGTATGCGCACCGGGGGAGCACGATTCTGGCACCGGAGAACACGGCCGAGGCCTTCGAACTCGCTCTGGACTACGGTGCCGATGTGCTGGAGATCGATGTTCGCTTGAGCCGCGACGGGCAGGTCGTGGTCATTCATGATGCCCGGGTGGATCGCACCTGCAACGGGCAGGGCAAAGTGGCCGACCTGAATCTGGCCCAGCTGAAGCGTCTGGATGCCGGCTTTTATTTCACAGACCTGCATGGAGTGCCTTCGCGCGGCCAGTCTGTCCGGCTGTTGACACTGGACGAATTGTTTGCACGGTTTCCCGATACCCGAATCAATATCGACATCAAGGACAACTCAGCGATCGCCGCGCAGGCGGTAGCCGCGTGTATCGAGCGCGGCGGTCGCCGTACACAGGTCAACGTGGGTAGTTTTCATGCTCCGGTGCTGCACCACTTCCGTCTCACCGCCCCCGACGTGAGCACGGCCGCCACGCAACGGGAGGTAGCGCACTTGTATTTTGCGAGACGGCGTATACGCACGCTGCCATTCGAGTACCTGCAGATACCCGTCAGCTATTACGGTATCCCGCTGGCAGGCAGACGATTCCTGCAACTGGCGCAGTCGCGCGGCATCAACGTCGTGTACTGGACCATCAATTCGACGAGCAGCATGCAGAGCCTGATCGATCGCGGTGTGCATGGACTCGTGACCGATCGAGTCGACCTGGCTTGCAGATTACTCGGCAGATCCAGGCAATCCCGGGACTTCGGGAAACAGGGGGCGGGACCGGACTGATACCGGATCCCGCTACCGGGTCATGCCGCCGCCAGTTCCTCGCAACCGAGGCTGGCGGCAAACAGATCCAGCAATGCACGCTCTGCCCGTGCCACGTATCCGTCGTGCTGTACGATCTCGAGACAATGCTGGACAAAGGCGAGCCGGATCGGCTTGGGCTGAACATACAGTGTCTGGAAAGCCGCCTCGAGCTCGCGTATGATTCCCGTCTCGTTTGCCGTACGACGTGGATAACGTGTCTGTGTGTAACACTTCAGTACACGTTCGAATTCCGCATCCATGATGGCCGGGGATGCGCCGGATGATTCGACCATCAGGGACAGGAGCAATGCAAACTCGCTGCCCATCGAATCAAACGCCTTGGCTCTTCGTGCGTGCACCTGTGGCGACCGTTCATCGACGACCGATTCGATCAGTGGAAATTCCACGCCCAGCTTTCGACGGATCAACTGCAGCGTTGCATAGGTCATCAGATCATAGTCACCACGCACGCCCAGCAGGCCTTCAAGTTTAAGCAGAATGCGCTGACGATTCTCATGCTGGAGCGAGTCGCGCAGCACACCGGTCGCATGCTCGATGATACTGAGCTGGTCCTTGCGCAGTTCATCGGGTATCAGCTTGACCACCTCCCTGACACTCTCGGCGAACCGCTCATTGAAGCCGAACGACAGGGCACTGTAATATTCACGTCGCTTGAACGCATCGTCGCTGACGAACAGGGCGAACAGTATCGCCAGGCAACTGCCTTCATCGGGCAGCAGCAACAGCACACGGTCGGACAATTCAGTGGCATTGACATCCCGGGCAATGATCCGCTCAGGTGACGCAGCTTCGGTCTCAAACGAGCCTGCAGAGACGACGGATGGCGACCTGCCACCGCCCTGCTCCCGTGCTGAACTGTCATCGGTTTTCGCCTGTGACTGCCTGAGTTTGCGCAGCTTGACAGCGAAGTGCGGATCGATCGCATCGATCCGTGACTGGATAGAGGGATGACTGGACAACAGGCGCCGGTACCATTTCAGTGTCGGGCCCGACTGGAAACACAGGTGAGCAAGCTCCTGCACATGCGGCGTGTGCAATGCAGGCTCATCGTGATGCTGTCGGATGATGTCCAGCGCTGCAGCCAGCGCAAACGGATGACGGGTGAACTGGGCAGCCACCGCATCCGCCAGGTACTCGCGCTGCCTGGAGAACGCCGAGCGTATCAACTGTCCGGCTAACACACCGATACTACCAATGGCGCGAAGCAGATAGCCAACCATCACACCGGGATGCAGCAGCACACGGTCCTCCTGATCAGCAGGCGGATCGCCGACCAGCAGCCGACCCACTTCATCGATGGCCATCAATCCACCCATGGCAATGAGCAGGCGCATATTCAGCGGCAGGTCACCATTCCTGATGTGACCGAACTCGTGAGCGATGACGGCCTGCAGCTCATCCCGATCGAATGCATCCAGCGCACCCTGGGTCACCACCACGACATGACGGGAATCTTCAGCACCCAGCACGAATGCATTGATACTGCTCTCGTTGCGCAGGACATAGACATCGGGCTGCGGCGTGCTGGAGGCAATGGCCACTTCGGCCACGACATTGAGCAGCAGTTTTTCCCGGTCGAAGCGTGAACGGTCCGATGCCCTGACTGCACCGAAACGCCGTGCCAGTACAGCACCACCACCTTTCACGTCCAGGTAACGGAAAAAGCCACCGGCGATGATGGTCAGCCAGACGAGGCCGATCAGGGCCAGTGCCGGTCGCGATGGCTCGGAAAAGCTGCTACCACGCTCCAGCAAGCTGGACAGACCGGCGATCACGACATGGATGATCACGGCCATACCAAGCATGGCCAATATGAAACAGGCCAGCAGTATCAGTGACTGCCGCCTTTTCACCGCCTGTTGATCGAAAAAATTCATGGATAGTCCGGGTCAGACTGGTCCGGAAAACCGTTATCCAACACGCTCAGGCAAACGACACGCGTACCGCCTGCTTCATCCCGGGTTCGGACACCTCGAACAGATCCGCCTCCCTGAAAGAACACGCACTGGCTATGATGACCGCTGGAAACTGTTCACGTGCAATGTTGTATTGCATGACGGCATCACTGTAAGCCTGGCGTGCGAATGCCACACGATTCTCCGTCGAGGTCAACTCTTCCTGTAACTGCTGCATCTGCGCATCCGCCTTGAGATCGGGATAGCTTTCCATGACCACGTTGAGCCGGCCCATCGCGCCGCTCAGGACGCCTTCTGCAGAAGCGAGTTCACCCACCAGAGAAGCATCCTGCGGATTGCGCGCGGCCGCCGCACATCGCTGCGATGCTGTATTGCGAGCTTCCGTCACCGCCAGCAGCGTCTCGTTTTCGTGTTTCAGGTACGCCTTGGCTGTTTCCACCAGATTGGGAATCAGTTCGTAACGACGCTGCAACTGAACCTCTATCTGGGAAAATCCGTTGAGAAAGCGGTTTCTCAACGTAATCAGGCGATTGTAGATGACGATTGCGGCGATCGCGATGACACCCGCAACGACAAGAAAGAGCATACCTGTGCTCATGGCTGGACTCCGTGATTCCCTGGTACAGGTATCGACGGATAAGTCTCCATCTTGACACCCCGGACCGCTTCGGCGTCAGGCTGCGCCTGATTCGAGGAAGGGCAAAGGTCCTCAGGCCGAGGTGGCAAGCTCGAACTGATCCAGTTTTTCACCGGTCAGCTTGTAGGCTTTACCAAAACCCATGACAAACTGGCCATGACGGGGCACAAGTCTGAACAGCACGAAGTCCGGCAATTGCCTCAACAGACCGATCATCTTTCCGTGACGCTGTTCAAGTCGATCCAGATAAGCGTCAAAGCGTTCATCGTCGCGGCTTATCGGTTCTGCCCGGCATTGATAGCTGACGCGGGTACGCGCGAAAATCTGCGACGAATCTGCCTCGTCACTGATCAGCATTGCCGACACCCGGCCGTTGGCCAGCAGATCACGGGTATGCAGGGAGAGCTGGCTGACAAAAATGATCAGGTTGGCATCATCGAAAATGAAGGGCGTGTAACCATTGTGCGGATCGCCGTTTTCACCGACAGTCGCCAGCAGCACACTGTTCATCGCTGATTTCAATTGCGCCAGCACTTCGGCGGGTTGGTGCTCTTCACTCATGGGTGGCAGGCAGCGTCAGGATATAATCGGATGTTTCCACAAGCCATGCATGATAAACCACAGCCCATGAACATTCGACCTTTCGAGCCCCGCGATACCGAGCGCGTCATTGCCTTGTGGGTAGACTGCGGACTGACCCGGCCGTGGAACGATCCGCTTCTGGATATTCGTCGAAAATGCGCCGTACAGGATGATCTGTTCCTGGTCAGCGAATCGGCAGGTGTCCTCAACGGATCGGTCATGGGAGGCTATGAAGGCCATCGTGGATGGGTAAACTACCTGGCAGTTGCCCCGTCCTGTCGCAGGACAGGTCTGGGTAGACGGTTGATGGAGGACGTGGAATCCCGCCTGCTGTCGCTGGGTTGCCCGAAAATCAATCTCCAGGTGCGACACGGTAACGATGAGGTCATCCGCTTCTATCAGTCCATCGGTTTCTCCGATGACCATTGCATCAGTCTCGGCAAGCGATTGATTCCGGACGAGTGAGCAGGAGCCGATCAGGGCCAGCACTTCCTCAGCGAGCCAGTGCCGGAAGATCACCGGCTGTACCCATTGCATAACGCATGATCAGGCTTTTCAGCGGTCCTGCGTGATCGGCCATGTTCAATGCGGCGGAGCGGGCGGTACGCACGGCAACGGGTTGCGGCTTGAAGGCGTGGTAGAAGCCGTCCAGAATGGATATCATCAGCGCATTCTCGCCTCGACGCCAGCGCTCGTATCGACGCAATACGCGCCGACTGCCGGGGTCCCGGCCTGCTGCAAGAGCCTCCAGCAGCACCTCGGCCAGCACTGCTGCATCCAGCATGCCGAGGTTTACACCCTGGCCTGCGAGTGGATGGACCGTGTGTGCGGCATCACCGATCAAGGCAATTCGATCGGCTACGTAATGCCGGGCATGAGCCTTCGCGATCGGGAAACTGCCACGCTCGATCACGCACCGAATGCCACCAAGCTCGGTCGGGAATGACGCCTGCACGCACGTCACAAAGTCCTCATCGTTCATTTGCCGGAGACGCTGCACCTGATCCGCGTCGTGATACCAGACCAGCGAGGCATGGTGGCCTGGCAAGGGAAGCATCGCTTCGGGTCCGGTGGGTTGAAACCGCTGCCAGGTAATGTCCTGCTGAGGCAACTCCGTTTCCACCGTAGCGACCAGTGCATGATGCGGATAAGCTGTCAATTCGATAGCGATGCCGGCAAGTTCACGCACAGTGGATCTTGCGCCGTCTGCACCCACCAGTAGCCTGGTGGTGACGGACCCATGCCCATCGCTGAGCTCGCAGCGGATACGATCGTCAGCCAGTCGGGTGAAGGCAAGCAGTCTGGCGGGACACAGGTAGTCCACGCGTCCGGCACTCTTTATCGTCTCCAGCAGGGCCAGCTGCAGAACCCGGTTCTCGACGATATGACCCAGTTCAGGCGCACCAATATCACTGGCCCGGAAATGGGTGCGCCCCTCCGCCTCGCCGTCCCAGACCAGCATCTGCCGGTAGGGGCAGGCACGCCTGTCGATGATGCCCTGCCAGGCCCCCACTTTCTGCAGCATTCGCTGGGTGGCAATGCTCAGTGCGGACACCCGGATGTCCAGTTGCGGTGACGAACCCGGCGCGAAAGGTTCCGGCGCCACAGGTTCGAGAATTGCCACACGGAGGCTGCTGGCCGACAGCGCCGCCGCCAGCATACTGCCCACCATGCCGCCACCCGCGATCACCACGTCGTACTCCGTCGTCGACACGGAAAGATCAGTCATGATGAAAATCTCGAAGACAGTGAAAGTGAGCGCGAGGAGCCACGGGCTGACGAGTTACTTCAGTGCAGATGGCTGAAGCGCGCCCAGCCATCCGGACCTCGCCTGAGCTCGAACGTAGGCCAGAAATTATACTCGGGCTGCACGGTGATAATCTGCTTTCGCCCACTCATGGACATGACCGTCAGACGGGTTATCTGATCCTGCTCGAGTTCACTGACCAGATCGACGAAACCGTCCAGGTCCTCGACCGGCTGACCGTCGACGGCAACCACGAATCGGTTGCGATACAAGCCATCCCAGATTGCCGGCGATCCATCCTCGGTGTCTGCGATGTAGACGCCAGGAAAATTCACGGCTTTCTGGTAGCTGATGTCAGTAAAGGGGCTCTGGAAAGTCGCTCCGGACCAACTGACGATTCGTCGGGTACCCAGCGTATCCAGTTCCGACGGTGCAATTTCCACACTCATGAGTTTACCGCCTCGCAGCAGGGTCAGCTCGATGGCAGGGCGCTGGGCCAGAGTCTCTGCGGTAAACAGCTCGGAAACCAGCTGATCATCGATGGCCAGGATCATGTCACCTGAGACCAGCTTGCCGGCAGCGTCCGTACCGGGCACCAGCTGGGTTACATACAGCACACGCCGTATGTCGGCCGGCAGCTCGTTGTAACGAAGTAACCAGTCATCCGGCAGTCCATACTGGCGCGCCACGGACAGTGGCTGGTAGGACAGACGGGCATCCAGGGAATAATACGGCACCCCGGAGCGGTAGATGCGCAGAGATTCCCGAATCAGTGCCGCGGGCATGGCCCATTCACGCTGACGTATCTCGCGGTCCTCCTCATAGGCGAAACTCATGTACACGGCGTGCACCACACCCCGTTCATCGACCAGAGGACCGCCGAGCGAAGGCGGCACGTTGGGCAATCCATACACATCGATTGCCGACTGCTGAAATCGCGGTAATCCGGGTGCATTGAACCCGATGGTCAGGCGACTGATGTCGTCGATGGGATGACGCCGGAAGGTGCCGTCGGCACGGTAGCCGATCATGGTCAGTTCCGCAGGCAACGCTGTATTCGACTCACTGAGTGTGACGGCCTGGAAGCGGGCTCCCTGCAGCTGTGCGGTATCGTATCTGACCAGCGCCAGGTTGTGGCGAGGATGCAGGAATACCACCTCACCGGGAATGACCAGCGAGCCGAAGAACGTGATCTCCACGTCCCCCAGACCGATGGGTACCGTGTTGCGATCGACTGCAATCAATCCGGCTTCCTTGTCGACCACGATGCCTACGCCCTTGAAATGCCGGGCATAGACGTTGTCAGCAGCGTACGGAATACTGAAATCGACGCGTGTCATGGCAGGCGCCACCTGGTCCAGCAGCTTATCCCTGTAGGTCGGCACACTGACCAGATCGGCTGGCTTTCGCGCATCGGCGACCGGTAGTTTCACCTCCCTGCATTCCCAGAAACGGGCATCGTCCACGCGTACGCAGGCCCGGTTCCTGAACCAGCGATCATCGATCTGGATCTGCGCAAGCTCGGAGCTGAACTCGCGGCCCGGGACGATGTATCGCACGCGCTTCTTGAGCACGCCGGCGGTTTCGCCCAGAGCTTCCATGAACTGCTCGATATCGTGAACTGGACGGCCTTCGAGCTCGATGATCAGCGCGCCCTTCGGTACATTGGCCCGGGTGAACACGTAGCCCGGATTCATCACGACCACACCTTGCTGAGCACGATGCATCGCACGGGCGTGCTGAATCGACATATCCTGCAGGATGGCGTCACCCAGTTCCAGAAATTCGTCCGGCGCCAGTGCGTTGAGATCGGCTACCCTGATACCAGCGGTGGACACCACTCCCTGGCGGATGAAGTCCACGCTGAGCGTCTTGCCGATAGAGGCATCCAGCAGGGCCTCCAGGCTGACGAAATCAGTGACCAGACTGCCGGCAATCGACATCAGGATATCCCCCGGTTCCAGTATCGTCTCGGCAACTCCGCCGGGAATGACCTGCCCGACGGTCAGCATGCCGGTTGTGGAATAATTGTTCACGCGGACGCTATCCTCCGTAGCCTGATCCAGCCCGAGTCGCCTGAGCTCACGGAATGGCTGGTGCACGAACAGCGTCTGGAATCCACCACGCTCGATGGCCTTGCCCGACTGTAACTGCGCCAGGGCATGGGCAATACGCGGCAGGGGCAGGAAAAAACTGCTGGCGGTCTTGACATTGGCAGCCGCGTTCAGGGCGACGACGTCGCCATCGAAATCGATCACCGGAGAGCCGGAACTCCCACCTGAGGTACCCGAGGCAGCCTGCAGGTAAAAGGTATTGAAATCGTTGTAGCCATAGCGTCCGTACGAGGGTACCTCCCGGTCCAGCCGGGCAATGGTGCCCGGCAGGATGGACAACTGCTCACCACCATCACTGCCGATGACGCGGATGTTCATCCCGGTGCTGACCTTGTCAGGACGCAACTGCAGCGAGGCGGGACGAGCGTATTGCAGATCCTCAGGGTTGTAGCGCAGAAAGGCAAAATCGTGAATGGGATCACGGTACAGGGGCACTGCATCGACCCGTTCCTGGTTCTGAAAAGTGGCCGAGAGCCGTATTGGTCCGGACCCGACCACATGTCTGTTGGTCAGCACGATTCCCCTTTCAGCATCGACGACAAATCCCGTGGCATTGCTGCCCCCCTGCAGGGAGTCGTCAAAGGTTCGTAACTGGGACAATTGCAGGGAAACCACCGAGTCGGCGGCCCGCGAAACCGTCCGCGCCCAGCCGTCTTCCTCCGTAGAATTGGCAACTGCCGTATCAGGCCAGAGGCTCAGCGCTACCCAGGACAGCAAGGCGCAGATTATCAGCGACGGCAATACCTGCTGAACCTGCTGACGGGCACTTGGCCGCAAACGGCACTCTGGCACGATAAATGTCACGACTACTCTCTCCCGATTACTGCCCAATGTTGCGCAACAAGTGTTCCAGATCCCCCGCAGTACCACGTCCACTACAATTACTATAGGCTGCGTTGAGAAATACCGCACCGCGCACAGTGACCGAAACAGCTACCACTGAATTTCATGACGAATCAGACACACGGTGCCGATGAAGCCATCAACTGGTTTAGAGCCGCCACGCCCTACATCAACGCACATCGCGGCAAGACTCTGGTTCTGGCCGTGCCGGGCAGCGCACTCAAAAGCGATCTGTTACCTACCCTGACACACGATCTGACCCTGTTAAGTCATTTAGGTTTACGTCTGGTGCTGTGTTTCGGTCTACGCGATCAGGTCGATGACCAGCTTGCGCAGGCCAGGGCAGCCAGCCACATCGTCGCCGGTCGCAGGGTGACGGATCGACAAGCACTGAACGCGATGATCGCAGAGGCTGGCCTGGCACGCAACGACCTGGAAGCACGCCTGTCCATGGGACTTCCCAATACACCCATGGCCGGTGCCCGTCTGGCGGTCACCTCCGGCAATTTTGTTACTGCACAACCATTTGGCGTGCATGATGGCGTGGACTTCCAGCACACCGGAGCGGTCAGGGAAATCCATCACGCGGTCATTCGCACGATGCTCGACGCAGGACAGCTGGTACTGCTGCCGCCTCTGGGTTACTCGCTGACCGGTGAAGTCTTCAACGTCACGGTGACCGATGTGGCGACGGCGACGGCCATTGCCCTGGGCGCGGACAAGCTGGTGTTTCTGGTCCCTCAGCTGCCGAGTGAGCCGGATGGTTCGATCATGCGCCAGGCCAGTGCCGATCGACTGGAACGTACCTTTATTGCGTCCCGATCGTCGCAGGATGAGCAATACCGTGACGGCCAATCGAACAGCCATGCCTGGTCAGCAGAACAGAGCATGATGCAGATAGTGCCCAATGCCATCAAGGCCTGCAAACAGGGTGTCGGGCGTGTCCATCTGTTGCGCAGCGATGACCCCAATGCGCTGCTTCGCGAACTGTTTACCCGTGATGGCAGTGGCACACTGATCACGGCAGAACGCTGGGAACACATCCGACCCGCCACGATTTCCGACGTCGGCGGCATCATCGAGCTGATTGCTCCCCTGCAGGCGTCGGGAACGCTGGTCAGCCGGTCACGGGAAGAGCTGGAACTGGATATCAACCGCTTCGTGGTCAGTGAGCGCGACGGCACCATCGTATCCTGTGCCGCCCTGTTCCTGGATGAGGATTGCCAGACCGCAGAGATAGCCTGCATGGCCACTCACCCGGACTACCGAGGCCAGGGACGGGCGGATCAGCTGCTCACACATCTTGAGGACATTGCCCGCCAGCAATCGTACAGGCAGGCGCGTATCCTGAGCACCCACACCGGGCACTGGTTCGTCGCTCGCGGCTATACGGAGGTCTCACTGGATGATCTGCCCGCCAGACGCCGCGCCAGTTACAACCAGCAGCGCAATTCCAAGATCTACCAGAAGGGTTTGTAAGCAGCAGCTAGCCGCATCGCCCGTCAACGTTCGGCGATTTCGATCTGCAAGGCGCTGAGCGCAGCCAGACGTTCGCGGTTACTGTCCATCTGCAACAGTTCGAATTTCGCTTCGGCGGTCAACGGCAGAACCTCGAGCAGGCGATGACAGATCCAGTCGGCATCATCCAGGTGCTTTTCCTCGAAACGGATGTCAGTCTCCAGATAGCTGAGAATCAGGTCGAGCTTCTGCGACAGCAGTTCGTACTCCGGCTCCATCGTCGTTGCTGGCCTGCGTGGCAAAGGCTCGACCTCGCCTATCAACAGCCCGGCATCGGTGGAGGCGTAGGTCAACAGGCGAAACTCCTCCTCACCGCGAGCGGTGATGTGCAACAGGCCGTCGCTGCCCTGGTCAAAATCGACGATGGAGACGCGTGTGCCTCGTGGATAGGGTTCGGATACCTCTCCGGACTCCCTGCCGCGCTTTATCAGGCAGATGCCGAATCCGGTCTCATTCTTGAAACAGTCCTTGACCATGTCGATGTAACGACGCTCGAACAGGCGCAGTGGCATCAAACCACCGGGCAGGACGATACTGGTCAGCGGAAACAGGGGAAGTTGCATCAGCTAGCTCTCCGTGCCCCAGGGGGTCATCAGACTTTGCTTCACACCCAGTTGATCCAGCACCCGAGCCACCACGAAATCGACCAGTTCATCGATGGTGTCCGGAAGATGGTAGAAGGCCGGATTAGGCGGCATGATCACCACGCCGGCCCGCGCCAGTCTTGCCATATTCTCCAGATGAATCAGTGAAAACGGCATCTCCCGTGGCATCACGATCAGTTTACGGCCCTCTTTGATGACCACATCAGCCGCACGTTCCAGCAAGTTGTTACACGAACCTGCGGCCACGGAAGCCAGCGTACCCGTGGTACAAGGACAGATGACCATGGCATCCGGCGCCCCTGAGCCACTGGCTACCGGTGCTGTCCACTCTTCCTGGCCAAACGCCCGCAACTGCCCTGTCCGCGCATTGTACATCTGTGCAAACTGGCTTTGCGTCTGGGCGGTTCGTGCTGGAACAGGGATATCGGTATCCATCCCCATGACGATGCGGGCCGGTTTAGAGATAAGCAGATAGACCCGGCAATCAGCCTTGATCAGGCATTCAATCAGCCGCAACGCATACTGAATGCCCGATGCTCCGGTCATGGCGACACAAACAGTCTTGTCAAATGCTGCCGGGTGCTCTGCGTCGGATACCTGCATCGCGTCTGGATCCATGACGCTGTGGGTATCCGGTTTATTGTTCAAGGCTTGACTACCAACTCCACCCTGCGATTCAGTGCACGACCCGCCCGCGTGTTGTTGGGGGCGATTGGACGACGCTGCCCATACCCCAGCGCCGTGAGCCGATCGGCCTCGATACCGCCCTGGTTCTGCAGAAAATTGACCGTGTTGGCAGCACGTGCCACTGACAACTCCCAGTTGCTCGGATAGATGGCCAGCAGATCGCCTGTCACGGGAATACTGTCCGTGTGACCTTCAGCCACGATATCGTTGTCGATATTCGCCAGTGCCGCCGCCACACGGGTCATTAGATTTCGACCCGAAGCATTCAGGCGGGCACGTCCGGAATCGAACAGCGCTTCGCTGGGCAGGTTTACGACGATTGAGCCGTCATCACGAACCGATACCGTGACGCCCTCGACGCCGTTGGCTTGCAGATTCGCCTCCAGGGTGTCTCGAAGTGCATTTGCATTCGCCTGTTCGCTTTGAGACTGACCCTGCAGCGAGGCCAGTTTGGCTGCCAGGTTTTCAGCCAGCAGCAATTGATCGGAGGCATTGCGTCGACTTGCCGTCAACTCCTCGCGCAGGCTGGCAGCCGTGGTCTCCGCATCGAGCAGGCGCGCTTCCAGATCAGCCTTGGCAGAGCCCAGCTCACCAAGTTGCGACTCAAGCTCAGCCTTGGCAGAACCCAGCTCACCAAGCTGCGACTCAAGCTCAGCCTTGACAGAGCCCAGCTCACCAAGCTGCGATTCAAGCTCAGCCTTGGCAGCATCCAGTTCAGCCACACTGGCCTCGACGGCCTGTTTTTCGGCACCCAGTGCATTCAGTTCAACTTCGATCTCTGCAACCCGGCCCTGCAGCGAATCCACCTCGCCTTGCAGCGCTGAGCGTGCATCCATCGAAGCCTGCAGTTCGGCCTCCAGATCTGCTTTTTCCCCCTCCAGCGCACCGATGCGCTCAGACAGTGAGCCGGTATCAGCTTCCAGTGTCGAGCGCAGCGTCTGCACCTGGTTGCCACTTTCAGTCAGTTCACCCCGCACTGCAGTCAGTTCCGACTCCAGTTCAGCGCGTCGTGCATCTGCATCCGCGAGCTGTGTTTCCAGGTCAGCATTACGGGCGCTTGCGGCCTCGAGCTGGGCCTGCAGCTCGCCCATCTGCGTCTGCGACTCGGCGAGTTGCATCTCCAGGGCGTTCTTTTCCTCGTTACGGGTATCCAGCAACTGCTGGACATCACCTGCCGCTGCCGTGGCGCTGTCGTAGGCCTCGGTGGCCGAGGCCAGCTGTGTTTCCAGGTCAGCAATACGGGCACTTGCGGCCTCGAGCTGGGCCTGCAGCTCGCCCATCTGCGTCTGCGACTCGGCGAGTTGCATCTCCAGGGCGTTATTTTCCTCGTTGCGGGTGTCCAGCAACTGCTGGACATCACCTGCCGCTGCCGTGGCACTGTCGTAGGCCTCGGTGGCCGACGCCAGCTGTGTTTCCAGTTCGGCGACCCTTGATTGAACCGTATTCAGTTCATTCTGCAGAGACTCGATGGTGTTCGCATCACTCTCCATGGTCTCCGCCGAAACGGCCACCTGGCTCTCCAGATCGCCGATCCGGGCACCCGCCGCGCCCAGCTCGGCCTGCAGCTTATCCCGTTCGCCAGTCACCTGTGCCAATTCATCTGCAAGGCTCTGCATGTCAGCCTGGAGGGTCTCACTCGCAGCTGTGGCTTCACCGAGGGCAGCAGTCGCGGCGTCCAGCTCACCCTGCAGCTCTGCACGTTCTGTCTCCAATGTCGCCAGCTGTTCCTGCATGGCAGCCCGCTCTGCGTCAAGTGTGGACACCCGGGCAACGAGATCGGCGTTCTCGGTCTCCAGTTCGGCTACCTGCCGGTTGAGCGATGCCTGCTCGGTCTCCAGGTTGGTTAATTGCTCCAGCGACGCATCACGTTCAGCACGCAGCGCATCGACCCGCTCCCGAAGATAGACATTGGCTTCCTCGAGCGTCTCGCTGCCGGACAGCAGTTCCGCATTGGCGGCACCCAGACTGGCATTGACCGTCTCCAGTTCCTCGATGGAGGCGCGCAATTGTTCCAGTTCCTCTGCGGATTGCGCTGTCGTGGAATCCAGCTGCGACTGCATCTGATCAAGCTGCATCTGCAGGTCGGATTTTTCAGACTGCAGCGTCGCCAGTTGTTGCGCGTCGGCAGAGGCAGATTCGGCCGCTGCCAGCTGCATCTCGAGTTCGGAAACACGCGTTGTCAGTTGCACGCGTTGCCCATCCAGATCATCAGCGCGTGCACGCAGCTCGGCAATGGCCGGATTCTGCAGCTCGATGATTGCCTGCAGCTCGGCCATTTCGGCATTTGCGGCGCTCAGCTCATCCTCGAGGGTGGCGTTGCGCGTGCGCAATTCCGCCAGGGCAGCTTCCTGTTCACTGACGGTCGCCTGCAGGCCCGAGATTACCCGCTGTCGTGCCTCGAGTTCAGTTTCCAGGGAGGCGCTGCGGCTACGCAGTTCTGCTATGACAGGAACCTGCAGGTCTATCGTGGCCTGCAATTCGCCGATCTCAGCCAGGGTTTCAGCCATCTGCGCATCCTGTGCACCCTGGATCTGGCTCATCTGAGCTTCCAGTGTACTTACCTGTACCGCCATCCGGGCCCGTTGTTCATCCAGGTCGGCACTACGGGAGCGCAGCTCCTGCAATGCAGGCTTCTGCAGGTCGATCGTCGCCTGCAACTCGGCGAGTTGTTGTTCGTAGGCAAGTTTCTGCTCTGCGGCAGCGGTTTCGGTCGCTGCCAGCGCAGTGTCCGCACTCCGGGCTTCGTCAAGCTGCGCCTCGAGAGTACTCACCCTGACAGCCATCCGGGCCCGCTGTTCATCCAGGTCGGCACTACGGGTGCGCAGCTCCTGCAATGCAGGTTTCTGCAGGTCGATGGTCGCCTGCAGTTCGGCCAGTTGTTCCTCATAGGCGAGTGTCTGCTCCCGGGCAGCCTCCCTGGCCGCTTCCAGCTGTTCATTCTGCGTGCCGGCAGCAGCAACCAGCTCAGCTCGAGCCGTGCCCAGTTCACTTTCCAGGGAGCTGTTGCGATTGCGCAGCTCTGCTATCGCAGGCTTCTGCAGGTCGATGGTGGCCTGTAGCTCTGTCAGCTGTGCATCATAATTGCTCTGCAGTTCTTCAACACCGGCTTGAGCCTGCGCAAGCTCCGCAGCCTGGCTTTCCATGACTTGCGCGGCGGTGGAGCGTGCCATGGCCAATTCCTGCTCCAGTTCGGCACTGCGTCGCCGCAATTGTGTAATGGTCGGATTCTGCAGATCGACGGTCGCTTCGAGTTCCGCGAGTTGTTCGGCGTAAGATGCCTGTGTATCGGCATAAATTGCACGGGCCGCCGTGAGTTCGGCCTCAAGCGCGTTGCTGCTGACTCGCAACTCATCCAGTGCAGATTTCTGAATGTCGACGGTGGCATGTAATTCGCCCACTTCAGCCTCGAGCGCGACGATCGATTCAGCCGCCGTATTGCGCTCGGATTCCAGCTTCGTCTGTGCCGTTGCCAGTGCCTGGTTTTCTGCATCCAGCTCAGCCAGCGAAATTCTCAGGGCGTCACGTTCTGCAATCAGATCAGCTCTTTCCTGCTGCAAGCCGCTGACGCTGGCCTGCAGCTCCACCACCTGGCTTTCCATACTCTCAAGTTGCCCACCGATTTGAGCCTGGAGGCTCTGGATCTCCGCAGTACTGGTCTCCGCCGCTTCTGCGCTGGCTTGTTTCACCTCGTCCAGTCGTTGCTCCATGTCCTGCAATGCGAAAGTGAGCTGGTCCTTTTCGGCGCGCAGTGATTCACCTTGTACGGTCAGGTCGTCAACTTCCCTTTGCAGCGCCATACGCTGCGCCTCGAGCTCGCCGATCTCCAGATTCAGTGCTATCACCTCGTGGTCGAACTGCGAACGCAGGGTCTGATAGCCAGCCTGTGTCGCCTCGAGCTCACTGCCGGTGTCCCTGGACGAGCTCAGCAGGGTTTGCACCTGCCTGGTCAGCTCGTCCCGGTCGTGTTCGCTCTGAGCAATGGTTTGCCGGGCACTCTGATAGCGCTCTTCCAGTGCCGAGTATTCCTTCTGCAACTCTGCCAGGCGGAGATTCTTCTGTTCGATCTGCGCTTCCAGTTCACCCTGGGTGCTGAACACGTCAGCCTGGACCGTGGCCATGCTGACGCTCTGACGCGCCAGGTTTTTCTTCGCGCTCTCCAGCGAATCGATGGTGCCGGCAAGACGGTCTTCGGTTTCACTCAGCATCGACTCTGTCTGCGCCAGCGTGTCTTCAGTTCTGGACAGTTTGCTGCGCGACTCGGCGAATTCAGCCTCGACCGAAGCAAGCCGACCATGCAGATTATCCATCTCGAGTTCAAGAGCTGCCTTGCGTGCCTGCAGATCACCGATCTCGGCGCTCATGACGGCGACGTCGGTGTCGTACAGTGCCAGTAGCGAATCGTAACTGGTCTGCGCATAGACCAGTTCATCGGAGGTGGAGCTGCTCGCCGACAGCAGCGACTGGACCTCGGCACCGGCTGCTTCTGCCAACGCCGCCCGTTCGTCCAGTGCCGCCTGCTGCTGCGAGATCTGCTCTTTCAATGAGCTGATCTCTGCCTGGAGCTGTACAACCCGTTCGTCGGCCTGCAGGTCGAACGATTCGATCTGTGCCCTGAGTTCGGTGACCCTGGCATCGGCTTCCACATCAAAGCCAGCCACTGCGCCCTGCAGCTCCTCCACGGCCGCCTGTCGCTGTCTGTCCAGTTCGTTCATCTGCGACTGCATGTTCTGCAGCGAGGCTGTCAGTGCAGCCACCTGTTCCTCCAGCTCCGAGCGGGTTTGCCGGGCACTGCTCAGGAGACTCTGAGTATCTGCCCGGGCGCTATCCATCTCGGCTACCTGCCCGCGCAATGCCTCGAGCTCGGCTTCGCTTTGTGCGATGGCCTCTTCCAGAGCTGCCTGCTCACTACGCAGATTGCCAATGTTGCGTTCGGCCGTTGCCAGCTCTTCATTTCGTTCATCGAGCAACAGATTGACCTGGTCACGCTCGAACTGGGTGCTTTTCAAGTCGCTGACCACATTGGACCGGGATATCCAGGCGGCCAGCAATGCGACGAGCGTCAATGCAGCCAGAATGAATTTCAATTGGTATGAAGACTTGCTGGGTGTCTTCTCAAAATCTCTGAACATGAAATCGTTTCCGGTGACAGGGGTCTGACAACTAAGGTAGGTAGTGCGGCGACCATCGTAGCGAAAACAGATTGACGCCACAATCTTGCCTTGCAGTATTTCCCGTATTTAGGCACGGGTTTTAAGTAAACTACGTGCAAACCGATCACAGATACCGATACATCGTCGTGCCGGCCAGCCGCAGCGCCTGCATGATGAACTCGATGTTGGCAGTATCGCACCCTTAACACAGCGAGGCAGTCAATCTTGCGTATTCATCTCAATGCTCTGGGCTGTCGGCTCAATGAAGCAGAGCTGGAACAGTGGGCCACCGCATTCAGTGGTGCCGGCGAACAGATTGCCACAGATCCGGCCGATGCGGACATCCTGGTACTCAATACCTGCGCAGTCACCCGCGAGGCGGTGCGCAAGTCCAGGCAACGACTGCAGAAGTTGCAGCGAGCCAACCCACGCGCAAAGCTGGTGGTCAGTGGCTGTTACAGTGAACTGGCCTCCGAGACGGCCCTGGCCGAACTGGGTGTGGACCTCATCGTACCCAACACACGAAAGGATGACCTGGTTTCCCTGACGCGAAGCGCCTTTGCCGATGTGTCGATGCCGCAGACAGCCACCTTACCCGCAAACACCGCGCTGTTTACCCGCAATCGCCATCGCGCTTTCATCAAGATACAGGACGGCTGCCGATATCGCTGCACGTTCTGCATCGTCACCGTGGCACGTGGCGCAGAGCGCAGCCGCACGCTCGGTGACATCGTCAGCGAGGTGCAGACGCTGGTTCAGGACGAGGTACAGGAAATCGTGCTCACGGGTGTGCACGTCGGTGGCTACGGGGCGGATCTGGATACCAATCTGGTGGCGCTGGTCAAGGCGCTGCTCGATGACACCGATATTCCACGCATTCGCTTCGCCTCAGTGGAGCCCTGGGACCTGTCACCGGGGTTTCTGGAACTGTTCGACGACCCGCGTGTGCAGCCACATATGCATCTTCCGCTGCAGAGTGGTTCTGATACGGTTCTCAGGCGCATGGCTCGCCGCTGCAGAACGGCCGATTTCCAGGCACTGACCGCCGCGTTGCGGCAGGCCGTCCCGCAATTCAATATCACCACCGATGTCATTGCCGGCTTTCCCGGAGAAACTGAACAGGAATGGGCAGAGTCGCTTGAATTCATTGCCTCCCAGGAATTTGGTCACATCCATGCGTTCACCTACTCCGAGCGCGAAGGTACGCGCGCGGCCACCCTGCCCGATCAGGTTCCGATGGCGACGCGCCAGGCCAGGAGCCGCCAACTTCACCAACTGGGCGAACGGATGAAGGCAGCGCAACTGGCGCGATGCGTCGGTACGGTTGCCAACGTTCTCTGGGAGCGTGGCAGGCAGTGGTCCGAGGAGGGCAACACGATCTGGGCTCACCAGGGGTATACGCCCGGCTATCAGCGCGTGTGTGTCCGCAGCCCGGTCGATCTTGCCAACCGCATATTGCCGGTACGCCTCGTCGGCATCGACGGCGGCAAGCTGCGCGGCGTTCTGGACGAGACCTGCACTGGGGCTCACTCCTGCTGAGCCGGTTCAGGCGACGGTTCAGCGCCGTCCACATCCGCTTCCTCAGGGATGAAGCGGTTCAGCAGCACGGCAATGAACGCAGCGGGCAACAGGCCTGAGGTCATCAGTACCTTGATCGTATCAGGCAGGTGCTGGACGGCACCGGGTTCCAGTTGCAGCCCCAGTCCGGCGGACAGGGCAATGGCGAAAATCACCATGTTACGACGGTTCCACACTACGCCGGACAGTATGTTCATGCCAGCTGCGGCCACCATACCGAACATGACGATCACACCTCCACCAAGCACGGCAATGGGCATGGTCTGTATGAGCGCCCCCACCTTGGGAACCAGGCCGCAGACGATCAGGAATACCGCACCGAGCGTCACCACATGGCGACTCATGACACCCGTCATTGAAATCAGACCGACATTCTGGCTGAATGAGGTGTTGGGCAACGCACCAAAAACCCCGGAAAGCGCAGTACCGAGCCCATCAGCCATGGTGCCACCGGCAACTTCCCGATCGCTGGCCTGACGTCCCGCGCCAGACCTGGTGATACCTGAAATGTCGCCGACCGTCTCGACCGCAGACACCACGCTCATGAGGCACATGGCGATAATGACAGCGACGTTGATCTCGACACCGAAATGCCCCGGGTCAGGCACCGAAAACCAGGCGGCCTGCGCTACGCTTGCGAAACTTACCTGCCCCTGGAACAGCGCGACCCCATAGCCGGCAAGCAGTCCCAGCAGCACGGCCGAAACCGACAACATTCCATGGGTCAGGAATTTGAGCGCCAGCGTCACCAGAATCACGACGATGGCGAGCTGCCACTGCGCCAGGCTGCCATATTCAGGTTTGCCTATCAACGGCACACCGCCGGCAGCGTACTGGATACCCACCTTGACCAATGCCAGGCCAATCATCAGGACGATCAGTCCAGTCACCAGCGGTGGCAGCCAGTGACGAATACGGCCGATCACCGTACCCAGGAAGAAGTGGAAAATTCCACCGATCACGATGCCACCCATCAGCGTGGCCATGCCGTAGAGTTTGGCGATGGGGATCATGATCGGGATGAAGGCAAAGCTGGTGCCCTGCACCACGGGAAGACGAGCGCCGACCGGTCCCAGACCGATGGTCTGCAGCAGTGTGGCGACGCCGGCGAACAGCATCGACATCTGTATCAGGTACAGCATATCTGTCGTATCCGGGGAACCGAAGCCGAAACCTGCCGCACCTGCGATGATGATGGCCGGTGTCACATTGCTTAC
>JABDKN010000299.1 GCA_013002205.1 Granulosicoccus sp. | reverse complement strand
TAATTTTCAGATAACGCCACGGGACGCCCTGTTGGCATGGCAAACTGTCTTGATTTGAGTGGGAATGGTATGAATCGTCGCGACTGTCTTAAATGTCTCCTGCTTCCTTCGGTGGCCGGCACACTGGCCCTGTCACGGTCGGTTCTGGCTGTTGATCGGACCGACTTCACTGAGCAAACACTTGGTAATAATGCCTGTAATTCATTGCTGAGTCACACCATACGACCGCTGATGAGTCCGGAAGCACGCCCTCTGTGTGAATCCTATGCAAACAAGGTCCTGCTGATCGTCAATACTGCCAGCAAGTGCGGTTTTACACCTCAATTTGAAGGGCTTGAAATACTGCACAAGCGATATTCTGCAAAGGGGTTCGCGGTGCTGGGGTTTCCCTCAGACGATTTCAGGCAAGAGCTTTCCTCTGAAGAGGAAGTGGCTGAATTCTGCGAGCTGAACTATGGTGTAACGTTTCCCATGTTCCAGAAAATTCATGTGACCTCGGCCAGTGCACACCCGCTCTATCAGGATCTGGCAGCAGCCACAGGCACCTACCCACGCTGGAATTTCAATAAGTACCTGATCGATCGAGACGGCAAGGTCATCACTCACTTCGGGTCGCCAGTGCAGCCTCTCGGCACACAGTTGACCAGCGCCATTGAAACTCTGCTGTAATCGATCGACAATGATGCATCAGGTTTCATCCATACCGCGCCCGGCACTGGTTCTGGGTCTGGGCGGACTTTTGCCTTTTCTGGCAACGGCCGTCGCCGCCTGGGTATACGCCGATTTGTCAGGTGCCGCGACGAACGAGGCGATCTTTGCACTGGGAGGCTATGGCGCGGTGATCCTCAGTTTTCTGGGTGGCGTGCGTTGGGGTAAGCTGCTCGACGACGACACCCGATTGAGGCAATGGCGTCCGCTGACGATGAGCATCGTTCCAAGCCTTGTGGCCTGGGCCGCATTGCTGCTTCCGCCTTCGTCCATGCTGCTGTTGCTCATTACCGGATTCGCTTGCCAGCTTGCATTGGACTACGCTGCCGCACGTCGCGGCGAATTACCAGACTGGTTTGTGACACTGAGACTGATACTCACCGGCGGGGCCGTATTCTCACTGCTCGTCGCTCTGGTAGCGCTCACTGTTCGCTGAACACGTCGACAGTCGGTCCACATGGTGTTGGAACACGGACTCCGCACGGCGCCAGATACCGGTGTCCAGCTGGTTCAGTGTCAGCAGGTGCGGCAACAACTGATTGGCGAAATCTTCACTGCTTTCGCGTGGCAGCAACGATGGCAGGTGATCGATTGCAATGAGATCCAGCGCCGGGGCCTTACCCGCGGATTCCAGTAGCCGAGCAACTGGATGATCCATGGTCGTGCAGCTGTGATAGATGGGCAACGGATTGAACTGACCGGTCGGGTCGCAGCTCACATCTGCTATGACGCTCAGCGTACGCTGGTCGCAGAGCAAATGGTTGTGAGTGGTAAAAGGCGGATTGGGGGCGCCGACGAACACGCAATTGATCAGCAGATGGTGCGTCAGGACTTCATCAAAAGGACCACCTGCGGCGGTCTCATTCATATCCCACTGTGTTACCTGCAGATCACAGGCTTGCAGCAATTCACACGCGCCCCGACCGCAGCGTCCCAGCGCGCCAATGACCAGAGCACTCGGTAGCGCACCTGGCAGGGCACACGATTGCGACAGCTGTTCCTGTACCTCGACAATCAGGGCATCTCGATCAGGCCAGGCCGACAGTGCGTCGAGACTGGGCAGCTTGCGCTGCTGCTGGCCAGCGTAAGCCAGAACGGCGGTTGCGGCACCGACGAATCCTGCCCAGTAACCAAAGGCAGCCACCCGCCTGCCCTGATCGTCGACCAGGTATTCAAGATCGTACAGCGTGCCGCCTCCCTGGCGAAAAGCCTCCAGAGTTCCTTGCCATCCGGCCTGTTCCTTGTAAACATGTGCAAAGTGCACATGACGGCGAGTGAACGGGCCGAATGCCGGATCCAGTTCCTTCAGGCCCAGTATGATGGCCTGCTCCGGCGACTTGCGCCAGGCTCCTGCCTCTGCCAGCACACAACCGGCGGCTGCATAGTCTTCATCAGCGAACACACGCGCGGTGCTGCGCTCCACGACCAGTTCAAACCCCGCATCAATCAGCTTCTGCGCCACTGACGGTGTCACCGGTGTGCGTTCTTCATACGCCTTGGTTTCGGCTCGCAGCCATAAAATGGTATTGCTCATGATGACGGTATCCGGGTCGTGTGAAGTGCGATCAATGAAGAGACAACCGGGATTCACTGACGATCTCACCAATTACCGAGGCATCGGCATAGCCGGCCAGATGCAGGCTATCGAGACAACCCTGCCGCGCCGGCTCAGGCACGATGGCCAGCAAGCCACCACCGGTTTGCGGATCGCACAGGAGGGCAAGCTGCTCGGCGGACACAGAAGCAGCGATGTCGATGTCGGTCAGCACCTGGCGGTTCTGGGGCCACAAAGAACTGCGCACGCCCTGCCTGGCCAGGTGCAGTGCTCCGGACAACAGAGGCACATGATCCACCCTTACCCTCGCACCCGTCTGCAGTCCATCTGCCAGGCGCTGCAAGTGCCCCAGCAAACCGAACCCGGTCACGTCGGTCATGAATCTTGCGCCCGAACTGCGTAGCAATTGCGCAGCCCTCCGGTTGCTGGTGAGCATCACTGCCAGAGCGGCGTTTACGGCCTCACCCCTGGCGTCGTGCTGTGCAAGACCGGCAAACAGTGTGCCGATACCCAGAGGCTTCGTCACTATCAGCACATCACCCGCAGTGACGCCTTTTAACCTCTTCGACCCTTCCGCACCGGCCTCACTGCGCTGGTTCAGTACAGCGTTGACGACGATGCCAATCGACAGCTCATCCCCCTGCACCGAATGCCCGCCTGCCAGCGTACAACGCTCCTCGGCAAGTACTTCCAACAAACCGGTCATCAGCTGCCTGAGCTCGCGTTCAACGGTCGCATCGGATCCGCCGGGTACCGTAGCCATGACCTGAGCGGAATGGACATCGGCATCCACGGTCACCACATCGCTCAGTGCATGAAGTGCGGCAATCTTTCCCAGTAGATAGGGATCGTCGATGATGGCGTCGATGTGATCGACCGACTGTGCCAGCATGGTACTTTGCATCTCCAGCACGGCAGTATCGCCGGCAGGGGCATAGAGCAGCGATGCCTCGACCAGTCCGGGCGAGTCGAGCGAGGCCAGAACACGCTCCAGAACCGGCGCACCGACCTTTGCACCACAACCACGACAGCGCATATTGCCAACAGGCGATTCACTACCACTCACGCCGTCCAGGAAGCGACTCCTGAGTGCATCCGGCAGGCGTTGCACACTGGCGTTCAGCCGCATGGAAGGCAGGTCCCGAAACTTGCGCATGAAGTTCTGGTCGATGCGATCTTTCCAGCGCCAGACCCAGTCCGCTTCGATGACCAGTGGACCGCGACTGGCAATGGCACGTTTGCCACCGGTGGCCATCAGACTCAGAAAATCGGCTTGCGGCCGGTAGCGTTTCAGGGGTTCACCAAGCAGATAACGGCGGATGTTCTCGTACAGATAGGGCGCTTGGCGAACTGCGAACACACCTGCCTTGGCGCTGGGTGTTTCCAACTGTGTGCCAATATCCCCGACAGCAAAAACGAAGTCGTGGGAAATACTCTGCAAGTATGCATTGCTGGCGACAAATCCGCGGCTGTCCGTGGCCAGGCCGGCTGCTTCCGGCCATGGCGGACCTGTAGCAGCGGTACACCAGAGAATTTCGTCCAGCTCGAATTCGCGACCGTCCGTGGCGATCAGCCGGCCAGCTTCTACCCGATTGACATCGAAGCGAGTGATGACATTGATCCCGGCACGTTTCGCTGCCGCCAACGCCAGTGTTCCTACGCGCACCGGTCGGCCACTCAGCGGCGCATCCTGCCTGAGGAACCAGTGAACGGTAGCCAGCTCTACAGGCAACCGGTGTCGGATGGCGCTCACCAGCTCGAATCCACCGGCACCGGAACCCACGACACCGACGGATACCGGTCCGGAGTGCGGTTGGTTCAACCGATCGAGGATCTGCAACCAGCGGTTGTGAAAATCATTGACCGGTTTCACTGGCGTCACATGCTCGCTCGAGCCATCCACGGACAGGTCAGGGGTGCTGCCGGTGTCCAGCGACAGGACATCGAACGCCAGCGCAGGCCGATGTTCGAATTCGACCTGGCGTGTCGCCAGATCCAGTGCGATGGCCGTTTGCTCCACGAATCGTATGCCAGCCCAGGTGCACAGCCTGCGCAGATCGATATGCATTTCATCCACGTCATAGTGCCCGGCAATCAGACCCGGCAACATGCCCGAATAGGGTGTTGCCACAGCACTCGACACGAGTGTCAGGCGAACGCCTGGCAGCGGCTGCATGGCCCAGCGTCGGATCATCAGCACGTGACTATGACCACCTCCGAGCAGGCAGACGTCACAGACCATAGGCGCAGCATTCACTGGTTTTTTATCCAGTCAATCAATTCGTCTGCCGGTCCTGTGAATGTAACACGGTGATATTTACTCCTGAGCTGGTAATCGTACATCGGGTCATAATAATCGCGCAGTAACAACTCGATGAATTCAGCATAGGCACAGGTCTCCCCATGCTCGCGGTGCAATGTGAGTGCCCGATTGAGCAGGGTCATTGCGCGGTGATAATTTTCCCCGCCGAAGCGCTTCCGGATGCGCGCAAGACTGTTGCGGTGATGATCCGCATAGGCAACGAAACCTGCCTCCTCTCCATGTAAATGCTGATAACGTCCAAGCAGATCCGGAACATAGTCGTCGAAACAATTGACGATACGTTGCTGCATATCGCATTCGAGGATCACTATTGGCGCTCGCTGCATGGCATTGCGTAAAGTATCTGGTACGCAGACACGACCGATCAGTCGAGCTTCGTCCTCCAGATAGACATGTGCAATCCCAGCGTCCTCCAGCTTCATCAGTTCTATCGTCACGGCGTTTTCGAAATCGATATTACGCGGCTGTTCGACACCCAGGCTACCGAAACTGGAGCCTCGATGACTGGCCAGTGCTTCCAGATCCACGCTATCGCCCAGCTGGCGGATCAGCAAGGTTTTGCCATTACCGGTTCGTCCACCTATCAGGGTCAGGTTCATGGCCTGGCACAGTGAGGCCAGCGACTTCATCAGGAAAGTTCGTAATGCCTTGTATCCACCCTCGATCATCGGCAGGTCCACGCCCGACTCCGTCAACCAATGCTGGGCGATTCGTGAACGCAAGCCACCGCGAAAGCAGTAAAGTGCGCCATGAGGATTCTGCGCGGCAAACTGTGCCCAGGCAGCCACTCGCTGCGCACGCAATTCCGTTGACACCAGTACGGCACCCAGTGCAATCGCGCTTTGCTGGCCGGACTGCCGGTAGCGGATGCCAACCTGATGCCGCTCTTCATCGTTCATCAGAGGCAGATTGATCGATGTGGGAAATGCACCCTTGTCGAATTCGACAGGCGCTCGCACATCCAGCAGTGGCGTATCCGATAACAGCAACGCGCGGTAATCTCCTACCGTACGTCCAGGTTGCTGAGGTATCTGCGTTATGTCATCACCAGTAGATGGCATCTCGGTACTCATACCTGCGACGTGCAGCGAAACCGGGTTCGCTCAGCGCTTGTCACTGACCAGTTTTTTCAATGCATCACCGGATGGCAACACACCCTTGGCAACATACGCCTGCAGCTTGGAGCGGGAGTCATTGATATCCAGATTGCGCAGAGACAGTTGACCGATGCGATCCAGTGGGCTGAAGGCTTCTTCTTCGACACGCTCCATGGACAGATTCTCTGGCGCATAGGTCAGTGATTCGCTCTCCGTGTTCAGCAGGGTATAGTCGTCACCGCGACGAAGCTCCAGGGTGACGGTGCCGTTGACGCTCTGCCCTATCCACTTCTGCAGGGTATCCCGTAACATCAGGGATTGCGGGTCGAACCAGCGCCCCTGGTAAAGTAACTTGCCCAGTCGACGACCAAGCATGTGATAGTTGTCCAGCGTGTCTTCATTATGAATACCATTGAGCAGGCGCTCGTAAGTGATATGCAGTAACGCCATACCGGGTGCTTCGTATATGCCACGACTCTTGGCTTCGATGATCCGGTTCTCGATCTGGTCGCACATACCCAGACCATGCCTGCCGCCGATGGTGTTGGCTTCCCTGAACAGTTCAACCGGGGAATCGTAGTGCTTGCCGTTGAGGGCAACCGGCATGCCCTCGGAAAATGTCACGCTGACCTGTTCGCTGGCAATCTCCACGGAAGGATCCCAGAATTTCACACCCATGATCGGCTCGACGATATTCATGCCGCGATCGAGAAACTCAAGGTCTTTGGCTTCGTGGGTGGCACCCAGAATGTTGGAATCGGTGGAGTAGGCTTTTTCCTTGCTTGCCCGATATTCGAATCCATTGGCGTTCAGGAATTCGCTCATCTCCGCACGGCCACCCAGTTCTGCCACGAATTCGGTATCCAGCCACGGTTTGTAGATACGAAGTTCCGGATTGGTCATCAGCCCATAACGGTAGAACCTTTCGATGTCATTGCCTTTATAAGTTGAGCCATCGCCCCAGATGTGGACGTCATCGGCAAGCATGGCGCGCACCAGTATGGTTCCGGTGACGGCTCGACCCAGCGGTGTGGTGTTGAAGTATCGCTTGCCACCGCTTTCGATATGAAACGCGCCGCACATGATGGCCACGAGACCTTCGTTGACCAGTATATCGACACAGTCAACGGTGCACGCCTTCTCGGCACCGTAGGCACGGGCACGATTTGCGATGTCCTCGAAGTCGTCCTCGTCAGGCTGTCCCAGGTCAGCCGTGTAGGCGTACGGTACCGCCCCTTTC
This sequence comes from Granulosicoccus sp., assembly GCA_013002205.1. Classification (GTDB taxonomy): domain Bacteria; phylum Pseudomonadota; class Gammaproteobacteria; order Granulosicoccales; family Granulosicoccaceae; genus Granulosicoccus. Next base: position 48,224 of record JABDKN010000299.1, on the reverse strand, counting down.
TGCTTCATCCACGCAATGGCCGCCGAGGTATCCAGTCCTCCGGAAAACGCAATACCAACCTTCTGATCCACCGGCAAAGCCAGCAATATCTTGTTCATCAACCCACACAACACGCACCAGCCTCGGAACCCTGCAGTCTAACAAACATCGCACGGGGTCGGACCTCCATTAGTTATTGATTCCTTTGAGAGATACAGCTTTTTCCAGGGTTTCTCAAAGATTAAACGGTCCTTTATGTCCGAAAAAAGCCTCGATTAGCACACGTCTTGCCGTTGAATCAGGGATTCGAAGGCTTGAGTTGATTCCAAGTGTCCTCGATGATCAATGGCCTAAGTGCCGACATGCAATCGACAAGCGACGATTAAAGGGGCCATTTACCGGATATTTCCAGCGGTTTAAGCGTCATTTGGTCGCTAATTTCCTGGTTATCTAACAAGGAAACAGTAGCTTATGATGGTCCGACCCGCTAGCGCCCGCTAGCGCTAGCGCTCTTTGAGGAAAGGGGTGCCTACGGCTTTGGGGGCGGTGGCTCTGCCAATGAAGCCTGCCAGCAGGACCACGGTAAGCACGTAGGGCAACGCCTGGATGGCCTGGACGGGCACTTCGCCGATCACGGGCAGCACGACACCCTGCAAACGTATTGCAACGGCATCGAGAAAACCGAACATCAGACAGGCGGACATGGCAGGCAGAGGGCGCCATTTGCCGAAGATCAGGGCGGCAAGGGCGATATAACCCTGCCCCGCCGTCATCTCGCGGACAAAGGCGGCGTTCTGGGCTGTGGACAGGTAGGTGCCGGCAATACCGGACAGGGCACCGCAGATGGCAACCGCCGAATAACGCAGGCCACTCACGGACAGACCGGCGGTGTCGACAGCCAGCGGGTTTTCGCCCACCGCACGCAAGCGTAATCCGAATCGGGTCCGGTAGACCACCCACCATGTGCCGAAAACCACCAGCCACGAGACATAGACCAACAGGTTATGCCCGCTGATGACATCGCCGTAGAACTGACCGATGACCGGGATCTCACGTGCTGCGTCTGTCAGTGGCAGACTCAGCGGCATGAACCGCGCATCGCTGCCCAGTGATGGTGTCTGCCCACCCTGGGAGAACCAGGCTATCCCCAGTACGACCGTCAGCCCGGAGGCCAGTATGTTGATGGCCAGGCCGCTGACGACCTGGTTACCACGATGGGTGATGCAGGCAAAACCATGTACCAATGCCAGGGCAACACCCACCAGAATGCCGATGGCCAGCGCCAGCCAGGCGCTGCCGGTGACTGCCGCAACGGCTGCGGCCGCAAATGCCGAGGCCAGCATCTTGCCTTCCAGACTGATATCCACGATGCCGGAGCGTTCGGAAAACAGGCCCGCCATGGCAGCCAGAATCAGCGGAGTGGACACTCGCAGCGTGGCATCGAGTATCGCAAAGAAACCGGAAAAGGCATCCATCAGGCGGGCACCACGTCTTCGACGGATTTGAATCTCAGGTACAGCCTGACTACCCAGGGCCGCAGCATCAGTGCCAGGGCGCCGGAAAACAGGATGATGAGGCCCTGGATGGCCACGACCATCTCCCGCGTGATTTTTGGAATCTCGAAGGCCAGCTCTGCGCCGCCCTGGTACAGCACGCCGAACAGCAGGCTGGCCATGATGATGCCCACCGGGTGATTGCGCCCCATCAGTGAAACGGCGATGCCGGTGAAGCCATAGCCGGCGGTGAAGTTGAGCAGCAGTCGATGATGCACACCCATGATCTCATTGACAGCGACGAAACCTGCCAGCGCACCCGACAGGCACATGGCACTGACAATCACGGTCCGTGGCCTGATACCGGCATACCTCGCAGCGTCTTCACTGTGACCAGCGGTACGCAGTTCGTAGCCCCATCGTGTGCGCCAGATATAGATCCAGACAAACAGGCAACACGTCAGCGCAAAGAACAATGAAAGATTGAGTGGAGTCCGGGTAATCTCGACGCCGAACCAGCCCAGGAATTCATGCATGAACGGCAGCCACGCCGACTCGTCGAACAGGCGTGACTCGGGTGACATCTGGCCCGGTTTGATCAGCACATTGACCAGCAGGTACACCATGATTGCAGCTGCAATGAAATTGAACATGATGGTGGTAATGACGATATGGCTGCCACGGTAGGCCTGCAGCCACGCCGGAATGAATGCCCAGGCTGCACCGAAGAGTCCGGCGGCCATGATTCCTATCGGTATCAGCAGTACGGCTGGAAGAAAGTCATCCAGTAGCAGGAACACCAGGCCAACTCCCAGTCCTCCGATATAGGCCTGACCCTCCCCACCGATGTTGAACAGACTGGCGTGGAAGGCAACCGCTACCGCCAGGCCGGTAAAGATGAAGTTAGTGGTGTAATACAGGGTATAACCAACTGCCTCATCGTAGCCGAAGGCGCCATTGATCATGATGCCAACTGCCTGCAGCGGATTCACCCCGATCGCCAGCATGATCAGTCCTGCGAAAAACAGCGCCATCAGGATGTTAAGTACAGGTATGACCCCGATTTCGATCCACCCGGGCAACGGGATGCTGCTGGTGTTGAGACTCATGCAGCTGCATCCCCGGCCGCAGTCTGATGAGCATTCGCCATCATCAGGCCCAGCTGTGTCTTGTCGGCTTCGCGTCCACTGACTTCGGCCACGATCCTGCCTTCGAACATGACGATGATGCGATCCGCCAAGGACATTATTTCATCCAGTTCGACCGAGACCAGCAGCACGGCACATCCAGCATCGCGCATGTCGATGATCTTGTCGTGAATGAGTTCGATGGCGCCGATATCCACACCCCGGGTGGGTTGCCCCACCAGCAGCACATCCGGTGCTTTTTCCAGTTCACGAGCAAGTATCAGCTTCTGCTGGTTGCCACCGGAGAATGAGGCCGATTTGAGCCTGGGATCTACTGGTCGCACATCAAATGCATCCATGAGCCGCCGACAGGCGTTACGTATGAAGTCCAGCTGCAACAAGCCGCGCCAGTTGAATTGCGCAGCACGCTGGTAACCCAGCACTGAACTCTCGGCCGCCGTGAACGCTTTCACCAGACCCAGCTTGAGTCGATCTTCAGGCACGTGATGAACCTTGTACTGTCGCATCAGCGACGGATTGCCCGGTTTATCAGCAGAGATCCGGTGTCCGTTGATGACGAAATAGCCACTTGTAGGCGGCGTGATGCCGGCAAGCACTTCCAGCAGTTTGCTCTGCCCGTTTCCGGCCACCCCCGCCACTCCCAGTATCTCGCCACGCTTGACGGTAAAGGACAGATTCTGCAGCCTGGACTTGCCACGACTGTCGATCACTCCCAGGTCGACGACCTCGATGCCGACTTCGGTGTCGGCCGGCAATGGCACCTCCCGATGGTAGCTTTTCGATTCCAGCTTGCGACCCACCATCAACTCGGCCAGCTCGCTCATACTGGTTTCGCTGGTATTCAGGTGCGCAACCATCTCACCCATGCGCAACACCGAGACCGTATCGGTGATGTCCATGATCTCACGCAGCTTGTGGGTAATCAGAATGATCGTCACGCCACGCGCCTTGAGCGCCCTGAGGACACGGAAAAGCTGATCCGCTTCCTGTGGGGTCAGTACACCTGTGGGCTCGTCAAGAATGAGAATCTCGGCGTGCCTGTAGAGTGCCTTGAGAATTTCGGTGCGCTGCTGCTCCCCGACCGGAAGCTCGGACACGAGTGTGTCCACATGCACCGACAGTTGATATTGGTCCGCCAGTCGCTGTAACTCGGTGCGCGCATCGGCGGCACTGCGGGACAGCAGCGCGTGCTCTTCAGCACCCAGCATGACGTTCTCGAGCACGCTGAACGTCTCGACCAGCATGAAATGCTGGTGCACCATGCCGATACCAGAGGCAATGGCATCGCGTGAATTGTGTATGGACACGGGACTGCCATTGATGAGCACTTTTCCACTATCAGCCTGGTAGAAGCCGTACAGAATGCTCATGAGTGTGGATTTGCCGGCACCATTTTCCCCGACAATGCCGTGGATGGTACCGCGCTCTACCCGCAGGTCGATATCCCTGTTGGCAAGCACTGCACCGAATCGCTTGGAGATTCCCTGCAGTTCAATGGCGTAATTGCCGGACAGCCCGCCAGGCGATGACCGGGTAGAGGGTGAAACGGCAGCGGGCGGTGGTCCATCAGCACCGCCCGTACCGTCGAGATCCTCGATCATCGACGAGCTGGCCCGAAGCCAGTCATGCAGCTCACTGTGCCCGACCAGCAGGAAGTGGAATCAATAGGTACAGCTATTGTCGCTCATGTAGTCATGAACAGTGATTTCACCGGCGACGATCTTCGCTGAAGCCGCTTCCACAGCCGCTTTCATGTCCTCGGTGATCAGCGATTCATTGTTCTCGTCCAGTGCCCAGCCTACCCCGTCGTCGCTCAGGCCCAATACCTTGATTCCCGCCGACCAGGTACCGTTCTGCGCTTCGGCGAAGGCATTATAAGCGGCGACGTCCACACGTTTCAGCATGGACGTCAGCATGGTGCCCGGATGCAGGTAGTTCTGGTTGGAATCGACGCCGATCGCCAGTTTGCCACCATCCTTCGCTGCCTGGTAGACACCCACACCGGTCCCACCGGCAGCCGCATAGATCACATCCACGCCACGATCGAACTGGCCTTTGGCCAGCTCACTGCCGCGACCCGGGTCGTTCCAGGCGGAAGGCGTCGTGCCGGTCATGTTCTGAATGACGTCCACCGACGGATCGGCATATTTGGCACCCTGCTCATACCCGCAGGCGAAACGGCGAATGAGCGGAATATCCATGCCACCCACGAAACCGACCATCCCGTTTTCGGAGGCCATTGCAGCCAGCAGACCGACCAGGAAGGAACCTTCCTGCTCCTTGAACACCACCGACTGGACGTTAGGCAGATCCACCACGCCGTCTATCAAAGTGAACTTGGTATCGGGAAACTCCCTGGCCACTGTTTCCATCGGGCCAGCCTGGGCAAAGCCGACGCCCAGGATCGGATTGGCGCCACGCTGTGCCATGCGGCGGATAGCCTGTTCACGCTGTGTCTCGTTGGTAACTTCGAACTCACGGTACTCGATTCCAGATTCCGCCTTGAAGCGCTCGACGCCGTCATAGACGCCCTGGTTGAACGACTTGTCAAACTTGCCGCCCATGTCAAACACGACGGCGGGCGTAATGTCAGCGGCTGTAGCTGCGGATGCAGCCAGGAGCATCCCGGCAAAGACACCCAAGCGTGAAATCGTCATAGTGTTGATCCTCTAAGGAGTTGGTTACGGCTGAAATGGCGCTGGAAAGGGCCTCCCAGTCACACTTCGGCCGCCAGATTCGAGTGTATCACGATCCATTTTCACGCTATCAGCGCATCGTCCGGACTGCCTGCAACTGTCATGGCATACAACTCTTCAGTCGTGGACTATTTTCCACTTGCCCGTTCGGCCTCGAGCAACAGCCTGGCGAGTTCGGGAAAACTGTCCTTGTAGTAGTACGGTGAGGTCTGGTCGGGACTCTGCGGATTCTCTTCGTTGACACCGTAGTCCAAACCCTTTTCGCTGAGAACCTTGTACTTCTTCATGACCCCGGGGCGCGTTGCGCTTTCCCGCGTCGCCTCCTCGAGCAGGCCCATTTGCAGCATCAGCTTGTTGGCCTTGACTGCTGACATTGCGACATCATGCTCCTTGAGCAGTTTGGTAATTGATTCGACGTCATTTCCTTTCATGAAATCTGCGCATCCTCTATGTTCCAGTCGGATATTGCCGTTTACCTGCGCACTGCCGATGCAGGTTGAGATTCCAGCGCCGCATCCCTGAAGCGTTCGGCCATTGCCTGGGCATCCAACGGGCTCAGGCCCACCAGTTCCAGTACATCTTCGCCGATCAGCAAGGCAGTTTCAAATGTCTCGCGATATGCCCTGTCCGCCCCGTCACGTATCAGGCGGTGCTCGTCTGCGGTGCCAACGGCACGTGCCAGCACGGTCAGGTGCGGATACTCGCGGCGAACACGCTTGAGCAACTCGGCGGCCGCTTCCGGATCATCCAGAGCAATGACGATCACGGCAGCCTGGGCCGCACCTGCGGCTTCCAGGAGATCAGGTCGTGTGGCGTCGCCATAGAAGCCGACGAAACCCGCAGCCCGCAATGCCGCAAACCTGTCCGGGCTGTGGTCAATGACGACGGCCCGAAAGCCGTTCTCCTGCAGCATGCTGGAAACGACTCGGCCTACGCGGCCAAAACCTGCCACGATTACCTGTGAATCTGCGGTCTGACCTGCGACCACACCGGTATCGGTCTGCTGGCGTGCCGGCAGCGTATCCCGGCGTGCAGCAAAGAACAGCAGCATGGGTGTGGCGAGCATGGACAGCGCCACGACGAGTACCAGTTGAGCGGCCAGCTTGTCAGGAATGGCCTGGTAGGCGATGGCCAGTGCGATGACCACGAACGCCAGCTCGCCACTCTGCGCCAGTACGGTTGCCAGCCAGATACGTTGTTGTCGCGGTACCTTGGAATAGCGCAGGATGTTACGAAAGATCCAGGCCTTGACCAGCACCAGCAGGGCAACCAGTGCGAATGTCTCCAGTGGTTTGCGAATGAAGGTGGCAAAGTCGATCTGCATCCCGGTGGTGATGAAGAACATGCCGAACAGCAAACCGCTGAAAGGGCGCATGGCGATACGTATGGCCGACCCGTATTCGGACCGGATCAACAGCAGTCCACCAAGCAAAGCGCCCAGCTCCAGTGGCAGATCGAGTGCCTGGACGATCAGCAACAGGCCAATGGTCAGCAACAGTGCAAAGGCGGCGAAGACCTCGTCGAGACCGATACTCACGACATAGCGAAACGCGTGTTTGAGCATCAGGTGCCCGAAGATGCCGAAACCGCCCAGAAACATCAGCCCCATGACAACCCGCGGCCATGGACTGCCCTGCGTGATGAGCGCATCGAAACCCAGTACCGGGAGAAAGACCAGGACCGGTACGATGGCAATCGACTGTGTAAGCAGCAGTTGATGCCCCGCTTCGGTCAACGCCGAGCCTGTCGGATAGCGTTCGTTGAAGGCATGACTGGCAACTGCCTCGGATGAAATGGACAATGCAATACCGGCAACCAGTGCATGATGCCAGGGATGCCCGATCAGCATACCCACCAGCATGATCACCAGCGTGGTCAGCAGCAATTGCAGGACGCCCAGTGAAACTGCACCATCAAGCAATTGGTGCACGCGAGCCGGGGTTGCCTGCAAGGCCACCAGAAACAGCAGAAGTACCGTCGCTACCCTGGAAAACAGCTCGATATGCTGCACGTCACGAATCAGGGCAAGACCCCAGGGACCGATCAGGATGCCGGCAAACAGGTAACCAAAAACCGGACCAAGGCCCAGTCGCTTGGCACTGGGAACTGCCAGCAGTCCTGCCAGCAGATAGATGAAGACATTCAGCAGCAGGCTATTGGATTCAGCCACGAGAATACGCGCAGTAACAAAGCCCTGGCAGGATCCACAGCCACCCAAGAGCTCCGGACAGCAACTCTGCCGTATTCACTCCGGACACCGGATGCTCACTGTCGCGCTGATTCATGATTATCCAGTATGGCCCTTATCAGGCTCTGGCCGCCACGTCCAGAGCCTTGATACCGGCAGCGTGTTGCGCAATATAGCTGGTGGGTAGAAAAGTCCCGGCATGCGACTCGGCCATCTGCTGCTCGAAGCGAGCCGGGTATGGGGCCTCGAGCAGACTGCCGGTTTCGATATATTCGAACAATTGATCGTAACGACTGATGCGTTGCTGACTGATGCGCCGATAGACATGGGTACGATTCAGCTCACCGGGCGAACGCAGGCCAGCCGCCGCCACGATTTCGTTGACACGTTCGATCGTCTCGGCATGGAATCGATGGACCCGCTCATTTTTGTCGGTAACCACCAGCCCCTTGGCCAGGGTCGGGTCCTGGGTTGCAATTCCGGTCGGGCAATGATTGGTGTTGCAGATCAGTGACTGGACGCATCCCAGCGACAACATGAAACCGCGCGCGCTGTAGCACATGTCTGCACCGATACTGAGATTCTTGACGATATGGAACGCGGTAAACATCTTACCGACGGCGATTACCCGTATGTCTTTCTTCAGATCGAAACCGGACAGGCAGTCACAGACGAAGGCAAGTCCGTCCCGCAATGGCATGCCTACCGAATTGGAAAACTCCAGTGGTGCCGCCCCGGTTCCACCCTCGCCACCATCGACCGTGATGAAATCCGGTTTGATGCCGGTGTGCACCATGGCCTTGCACAGTGCCACGATTTCGCTTTCCCGACCGACGCACATTTTGAAGCCCACCGGCTTGCCATCACTGAGCGTGCGCAACTGGGCAATGAACTGCATGAGTTCGACCGGTGTCGAGAAAGCGGCATGCGCCGGTGGCGAGGCCACCATGGTACCGGCCGGCACACCCCGTGCCTCGGCAATTTCCGGGGTGTTCTTGACCGCGGGCAATATTCCGCCGTGACCGGGCTTTGCCCCCTGCGACAGCTTGATCTCGATCATCTTGACCTGGGCATGACTGGCGGTACGGGTAAACTTGTCAGCATCGAACCCCCCCGCCTCCGAGCGACAGCCGAAATAGCCGGTACCGACCTGCCAGATGATGTCACCACCACCTTCCAGGTGATAGCGTGACAGTCCCCCCTCACCCGTGTTGTGGGCGAAACCGCCTTTCCTGGCACCCTGGTTCAGTGCCAGTATCGCGTTGGCACTCAGGGAGCCGAAACTCATGGCACTGATGTTGAGCAGGCTGGCCGAATAGGGCCGTGTGCAATCAGGACCGCCCACTGTCACCCTGGGATCACTCACCGTGCCGTGTGTGTCGATTGCAGCGATGGAATGGGCAATCCATTCGTAACCATCACGATAGATGTCGACCTTGGTACCGAAAGGCACGGTGTCGCTCTGGCCCTTGGCGCGCTGGTAGACCACAGAGCGGAACATGCGTGACACGGGGGCACCGTCTGTTTCGGATTCAAACAGATATTGACGCAGGTAGGGCCGCAACCCTTCAAGAATCCATCGTCCCCGACTGACCAGCGGGAAATTGCGGCGCAGCGAATGCTCGGTCTGCACCATGTCGTACACGCCGACACCGATCAGCGGCAGTACGGGCAACAGCAACCAGTACGCGGGGCTCCAGGCCAGTCCCCACAGCACGATCAGCAGTGCAACCAGAGTGGAGCCAACAACGAATTCAGTGCGCATAATTCCTCCGGCCCCTATGGTAGCCGATAGAATCAGCGATCAGGCAGTCCACCGGCTCAGGAAGCCGTTCAGCCAGTGGCTGATGCTCTCGTCGTGAACATGTGCATCGGCCATCATGCGGGCCCGGTCCTCGTCACTCAACTGCCCGGGTTTCCGGACTCGATTGCGTTCATGCCAGATAGCCAGCACCTCGGAGTTGACCTCTGGATGAAACTGCACACCCAGCGTATGTTCATTGAGTCGATAGCCCTGGTTCGGAAACGCATCACCGGTGGCGATACGTCGCGTATCCGGCGGCAGGTCGAATCCTTCCGAGTGCCATTGCATGACTGTCAGGGGTGAATCCAGGAAAGCCGGATCCTCCGGCACCGGATCGACGCGGCAGAAGCCTACTTCCGTGACATCGCTCTCATGTGGACGTACACGTGCGCCCAGCACGCGGGCCAGCATCTGTGCACCCAGGCAGATGCCAAAAAACGGCACGTCATGCTTCAGGCATTGTTCCACGAAGACCAGCTCACGACGTACCCAGTCGTGGGACGAGCAGTCGTTGGCACTGTTGGCTCCACCGAACACCACGATCCCGGCATAGTGGCGAGGGTCGGGAAACGGGTCGTCACTGACCGGATAACACCAGTCAACGACCTTGTCATGATCCATCATCCAGCGCGTACAGCGGTCGACATTCCAGTTTTCGGAATGTTTGACAAACAGATAAGGGGCAGTACTTCGGTCCATGCAGATTTAACGCACACGAATATAGAAAGTGTCGGACACCGCAGTAGCGCCAGACGGATCTGTCGCTTCTATACGCAATTCCCGGACCCAGGTGCGTGCCAGTGGGCGACCGGAGACCACCCCCGTATCCTCGTCTATTTCAACACCTGCGGGCAGGCTGCTGCGTCCAATGATCGCATACGTCAGTAAATCGCCGTCCGGGTCCACGAATTCGGGGATGATCGGGCGAATGAAGCGTCCCAGCAGAATGATCTGGTCAAACACGGAATCTTCAATGTACTCCGGAGGTGAATTCTCGGGTACCAGTGGTGCTGCCTCCACCTGCAGGTTGATGATGGCCTGGGCATTTCGCCCGCCATCACTGGCGATCAGGGTGAGCACATAGGAGCCGACGTCGTCGTCGTCGGGCGTACCTGACAGAACGCCTTCTTCATCGAGGGCCAGCGTGCCATCATCCGGAAGAACCGCGGCATTGGCCAATGAAAAGCTCAACGTTCCTCCTTCCGGATCGCTGAAGTACAAGGCAAGGTTTTCCAGAAATGGTTCGCCCGCCACTGCAGTCAGGGGCGGGATTTCGTCAAGGAGTTCCGGGGCCTGGTTACTGGCAACGATACGGATGGTCACGGTGGCCGTGGATACGTGTACACCGTCACTGAGCTGGTAGTCGAATGAGTCGAACTCATCCGTCAGGATTCCCTCCAGACTGGATTCGTAGGTGAACGTACCGTCCTCGTCGATCTCGAAGAAGGCAGCCTTCGTCGGCAACTTCGCCAGGGTCGGCAGGATACGGAACTCGGTATTGCTGACATCATCGTCGTCGTGATCATTACTCAGCAGGTTCAATTCATCGGGACCGAAATATTCCCGATCTCCTTCCAATACCACGAAGGTATCGTCATTGGCCAGCGGTGCCTCATTGATCGACAACAGGCAGAAATCGAAGTCCCGCGTGTTGACGCGTTCGGCCGAATCGGTGACGGTCAGTCCATAGCGCACACCCACGGGCGCCTTGAGCGAAGGTGCCAGAAGCTGGAATTCGGCCACGCCATCTTCGGTGTCCACACGTTCGAAGTTCAGTGAACACTGTGCCGGATCGGTGCAGGCTGCGGCCAGCGAATCGGCCGCCAGAGTCGGGTTGTAATTGCTCAGATTCTGGCAATTGGCCAGATTCCCCTGATCCAGAGCGGATTCACTCCAGGCAAACGTCTGTTCCGTGGACGCACTGGTATCGCGACTGGCAGTAATGCGTGCGACCGACTTCTCATTCAGTGCGATGGCACCGCCGACCGGTGCATCGTCCAGAAATACTTCGGTGACGGGCACACCGGCACCCTGGGTGCCTGTCGAATCCACCCAGTCACAGCCGCTGACGAACAGGCAGGATGATATAGCGGTCAACCAGAACCCAGTTGGTGTTTTCACTGCAGGCCTCACGTTCGATGATAATTGATGATCGTATCCAGGAAATGTTCTCGTACCCTGTCTGAATCGACGGCCATGCACACGGCGGAAGCCGGGCGATCCTGCCAGTGCGGTACAGCATAAGCATAGCCCCTGCGATCCACTGCGAGTTGTCCGATCGCAATACCTTCACTCACTACCCGGGCTGCACCCCTGACGACCTTAAACGCCTCGGGCATCAGTACACAGGCAACGGCCGCTGCATCGTGCATGGCACACTGCGGTTCCGCCGCGCCCTGCGCCGCACCTTTGCGAGTATAGAAATCCACGTAGAAGCGGCTGCTCCGCCAGATCAGCGAACCGGTCGCCCCGGCCTGGTCAGCCAGTCGTTGCAGATCACTGTCAGCGATCATGATCCGATGGGTCACATCCAGCCCGACGATGGTAGCCGGCCAGTCAACAGCCAGCAATGCATCAGCCGCGTGCGGATCGTTGAGGAAGTTCGCTTCGGCCACCGGGGAGACGTTACCTGGTTCCTCCACACTTCCGCCCATGATGACGAGCCCGGCCAGCAGTGACGGCAGGGCGGGTTCACGCCTGTAAGCTTCCGCCACGTTGGTCAGTGGACCGACTGCCACCAGGGTTATCTCGCCGGGATGTTCCCGTGCACTACGGATGATGAATTCGGCCGCGTCGACCGGTTCGACCCGGGCGTGGCGTGCCTCGGGGCGAAGTGCGACGTCCCTGGTCGCAGCCATTCCGGGCTGACTGCCTGGATACACGTTACCCAGGCCATCGGTGCCGTGCACGAAATCCGCGTACGGCAGCGGCAACTGCACAGCCGGCATGGACGCTCCCCGGGCCACGGCGACCGCCGATGCTCCGCAGACGTCAAGGACATACTGGGCGTTGCGCGTGGCATAGTCGATATTGATGTTGCCAAACACGGTGGTGAGGCCGAGCAGTTCGATGTCCGGGTGGGCCAGCGCATAGGCAATGGCCATGGCATCGTCGACGCCCGGATCGGTGTCCAGAATTATCTTGTGCATGGGGGGACTGTTGGTTCCTGGAAATTGTCGACGGCAACGGCGGTCGGTATGCTGGGCGCCGCACCGGCGACCGTCACCGACAGCGCGGCTGCCCGGCAGGCCCGACCCAAGGCGCTCGCATCATCCATCGCCTGAATGAGTCCGGCCATGAAATACCCCACGAACGTATCCCCTGCTCCGGTGGTATCCACCACCTGGACGGCCGTCGCCGGTTGACGAATCTGCCTGGTGCCAACCTGCAGCATGGCTCCCGCGGCGCCCAAGGTCAGCACCACCCGGGTCTGCGGATAGCGTGCCGCGAGAATAGCCAGCGCTGCCTCTGGATCTTCCGCGCCGGCGAGTTCCGCCGCCTCGGTCTCGTTGACAATCAATACCGCACAGCGTTCCAGTGGCAGGGCCATGACATTCCCGGCCATCGGCGCCGGGTTGAAGGCGATGGATAATCCGTGGCGTACTGCCACATCGAAAGCGACATCCAGTCCATTGCATTCGTTCTGCATCAGCAGCCAGTCACCCTCTGCTGCGGTGCCGAGCTGCGCCTCGAGTACCGGGGCATCGAAACTCTGATTCGCGCCACCGTGCAGGATGATCGAATTTTCACCAGCGTCGTCCACCTGGATGATGGCATGTCCGCTCGCCCCGTCGATCGCCTCGACATGGTCCATGCCGACACCCGCCGCTGCCATCTGCGCAGCGGCCCATTCGTCGGCAACACCGATACGACCGATGTGCTGCACGTCGATGCCGGCGCGCGCCAGCGCCACCGACTGATTGGCCCCCTTGCCACCCAGCACGGTGACCAGCGAGCGACTGGCCAGGGTTTCTCCCGGTTGCACCAGGTGCGGTACGCGATACACCATATCCACGTTGATGGAGCCGAAATTGAAGACATTCATGAGGGCAGGATGCCGGGAGGGGAAGCGACAGGATAAAGTGTAACGCGGTATTCTTGAATACAGCGATTCATCTTGAGAAGAACTCGAACGTGAAACTTCCTGATAAGGTCTGCCTGGTGGAAGTGGGGCCACGCGATGGCCTGCAGAACGAAGCCACTGCGCTGTCTGTCGTGCAGAAAAGCACCCTGGTGGACAAACTCTCGGCCTGTGGGCTGTCAGTCATAGAAACCGGCTCTTTCGTATCGGCACGCTGGGTACCACAAATGGCCGACTCTGGCGATGTATTCAGCACCATCAGGCGCTACCCCGGAGTGCGCTATACCGCTCTGACACCCAACGAGCGGGGACTGGATGCGGCCATCGATGCCGACGTGAGCGAGGTTGCAATCTTTGCAGCCGTCACGGAGAGCTTTTCCATGAAGAACCTGAACGCCAGCATTGCGGCTACATTGAGTCGCTATGAGACAGTGCTGTCTCGCGCGGCCGCCGCGGGGCTGCCAGTCCGAGGGTATCTTTCCTGCGTCCTGGGATGCCCCTACGAGGGTGCTGTGGCGCCAGAGGCGGTACGTCGACTGACCCGTCATCTGCTGGACGCAGGCTGTCACGAAGTATCCCTGGGCGACACCATCGGTACAGGTACGGCAGGCAGCATGAATCACCTGCTCGACGTACTGCTTGATGGCGGGATACCCGTGGAGCGCCTGGCCGTGCATTGCCATGACACTTACGGACAGGCGCTGGCGAATATTCTGGTAGCCCTGCAGCGCGGGGTTGGCACGATCGACACATCAGTCAGCGGGCTGGGCGGCTGCCCGTTTGCAGTCGGCGCGACGGGTAACGTCGCGACTGAAGATGTCGTCTACCTGCTCGACGGACTCGGTATCGAGCATGGTGTCGATCTTGACGGACTACTCGACGCCAGCCGCTATATCAGTGAACAGCTTGGTCGTGAAACGCAATCTCGCGCAGCGCGTGCCCTGTTTGCTGCTCGTGGTATCGCAGGCGGACACAGCACGTCGACATGACACTGCACATCGCCTCACCCTGCCAGGGACTCTGTCGTATCGACGAACCCACACAATGGTGTGCAGGCTGCCAGCGAACCATCGAGGAGATTACCCGTTGGTCAACGATGGACAGTGAGCAAAGACTGGCCGTTCTCGCTGCATGCCTGGAGCGTCAGCAGATACCCAGCAACGGTGGCAGTTCGTCAAGTGTGGACAAGCTGGCCGCAGGGGTTCCCGGCAATCGTTCTGGCGGTTGCGAGTAGCGATTCACCCAGGCCACGGCGAATCCGAAATGCGCAGCACCGGCGGCATCCCAGGCGTTGGACGACAGGAACGCGATACGCTCGGCTGATACGCCGAGTCGGTCCACCGCCAGTTGGTACACCCGCGCGTCCGGTTTGTAGATGCCCACCGATTCGACAGACAACTGCTGTTCGATGTAGTCACCAATACCGGCATTGGCCACGGCTGACTCGATCATCATCGGGCTGCCATTGGTCAGAATGGCACAGCGCAGGCCCGCCTGGCGCAACAGGGCCAACACCCGCCGCACCTCGGGGAAGGCGGCCAGATGCAGGTACGCCTGCATCAGTTCCTCGTGCAGGTTTTCCCTGTCCAGTGAGAATTCCCGAAGACTGACCCACAACGCATCTGCGGTGAGTTGCCAGAAATCCACATGGCTTTTCATCAGGCTGCGCAACCAGGTGTACTCGAGCTGCCGGACACGCCAGGCGGCCGACAATGCACCGTGCTGCGGCCCGACGCGGTCGCGCAGGCTCGCCACGGCGGAATTGACGTCAAACAGGGTACCGTACGCATCGAATACACAGGCCTCGATAATTTCAAAGCGGGAGGGTGACATGGGCGATGCTCCTGTTCAGACCTGATGGCTCTGTGCTGCACGATCTTCGGGAGGCGGAATCGAATAGGTGCCGGTGACGTGGGCAACCGGATCCCCGACGCCGGGCCGTTCACTGAAGAGCGTGACTTCGCCCACTGCCAGACGCTTTCCCAGTTTCAGCATTCTTGCCTCGGCAATCACATCGGCCGGTTCCGGTTTTCGCAGAAAGTTGATCGACAGGCTGGTGGTGACGGCCAGTTCCACCGGTCCGATGCGAGACAGTACCAGTGCGTACAGCGCTGCATCGGCCAGGCCCATCATGACAGGGCCGGCAATGGTGCCGCCTGGTCGCAGGAAGCGTTCACTGAAGACAGCCCTGAGGCGCACATGGTCCCCGGCGAAGTAGTCGACTTGCAGCCCCAGCATCTGTGCAAAGGGTAGTCTGTTCCCCATGATAAGACGGAACGACTCCTCGTCCAGCATCAGGCCATTCACGGTTTCAGATGATTCTGCACTCACAGCTGTGCCAGCCTGCTTGCCGGTTGCGTCGGTAGTTACACTCACTATCGCTTTCCCGCCTCGTGGGCCATTGACAGCAATGGTACCCTAGGGTGACACAGGCTGATAGACGATACCGCATGCCGCATCCGGGTCTGGTGGAATCCTGAACGGAATCGAAACCGGTTCACACCCAGGCCATTGCCGTGCAGGAGCGTGACCATTCGGCCTCGACCAACGCTTGAGACCTGAACGATGAATCAGCCGGAACCTGCCACCAATTCTCCGATTCTGACAGAACACCTCGATACTCAGGGCATCCTGACACTCACACTCAATCGCCCGGAGCAGTTCAATGCCCTCAGCGAAGCCATGCTGCTGGCACTGCAACACGCACTGGACACGATAGACCCTGCCACTCGAGTCGTGGTCATTGCCGCCACCGGCAAGGCATTTTGTGCCGGACACGACCTGCGGGAAATGCGCGCCCATGTGGATGAGCCCGCCGGAGGAGAGCAATGGCAGCGACACTTGTTCAACCAGTGCAGTCGTTTCATGCAGACCCTCCTGGCGCTACCGCAACCCGTGATCTGTAAAGTGCAGGGTGTGGCGGCGGCCGCAGGCTGTCAACTGGTCGCCAACTGTGATCTGGCGATCGCAGCAGAGCATTGCCGCTTTGCTGTATCGGGTATCAACCTGGGGCTGTTCTGCAGTACACCATCGGTGGCGCTGTCCAGAAACCTGCAGCGCAAACGGGCCTTCCAGATGCTGATGACCGGCGAGTTCATCGATGCACGCACAGCCGTTGACTGGGGTCTGCTCAACCAGTGCGTCCCGGCAGAGTCGCTGGACGATGCCGTCGAACTGTTATGTCGGAAAATCTGCGCAAAATCCCGGGTAGCGGTGGCTACCGGCAAGTCGCTCTTCTACCGTCAGCTGGAGTTGCCCATGGCAGAGGCGTACTCCGCAGCCTCCGATGCCATGGCCTGCAATATGATGGCACAGGATGTCAGCGAGGGTATCGATGCATTTTTCGACAAACGCCCACCACAGTGGACGCATCGCTGAAGCAGCCAACTGTAGTGGATCCGAACAGACTTTCCTGGCGCGACCCACTAGAGGCCCGCTGCCCTCTTGAAGCGAGGTCGTGTGTACTGACTCAGCCAGAGCTCGAACTCGCTTGCCTGCATGGGATGGCTGATCAGGTAACCTTGCGCCTCATTGCAATCGAAACCATGCAGAATGTCGTACTGTTGCTGCGTTTCCACACCTTCGGCCACGACCGACAGGTTCAAGTTGTGACTCAAGGTGATGATGGCGGAGACAATCGCAATATCACCCGCATCCACGCCCAGGTCCTTGACGAAGGAGGCGTCTATCTTGAGCTTGTCGACCGGCAGGCGTTTCAGGTAGCTCAGTGAGGAGAATCCGGTACCGAAATCGTCGATGGCCACCTGGATACCCAGTGCCTTCATCTCGCGCAGAATTCTGATACCCAGCTCGATGTCCTGCAGCAGCAGGCTCTCGGTCAGCTCGATCTCCAGCAGATGTGGATCCAGTCCACTGGCGCTGATGGCATCATTGATGTCTTCGATCATGTCGCTCCGCTGGAACTGCACCGAGGAGCAGTTGACTGCGATGATCAGTGGCTTGATACCAGCGTCGATCCAGGTCTGCATCTGGCGTGTGGCCTCGCACAGGACCCAGCGCCCCAGCGGCAGTATCAGGCCTGTCTCTTCTGCCAGTGGAATGAACTCGGCAGGACTGACAGGTCCGTGTTCAGGATGATCCCATCTGACCAGCGCTTCGACAGCGCAGATCGTGCCATCGCTCATATCGACCTTGGGTTGATACACCAGGGTCAATTGCCTGTTCTCGATGGCGTCTCGCAAGTCGCCCTCGAGGGAAAAACGGGCAAGCGTCTGCTCATGTATTTGCCGCGAATAGAACTGATACCCGTTGCGTCCTGATTCCTTGGCATGGTACATCGCTATATCTGCATTCTTCATCAGCATTTCGGCATTGACACCATCGGCCGGATAGACACTGATGCCAATGGTGGTCGTTACCGAAACCAGATTGTCCCCGATCTTGTAGGGCTCACTGACCGACTGGGCTATGCGTTCCGCCACTCGAGCTGCGTCTTCAGCCCGATTGAGCTGACCCAGTAGTACGACAAACTCGTCGCCACCGAGTCGCGCCACGGTATGCTGGGAATCGGCCTCTTCACTCAAGTCGGTATCACTGCTGCTGACCACGTCTGTTTCGCGTACGACATGTGTGAGTCTGGCAGACACCTGTTTCAGCAGGTCATCTCCCGCATCGTGTCCCAGCGTATCGTTGACCTGTTTGAAGTGGTCTAGATCCAGAAACAACAGGGCGAACTTGTTATCGTTGCGTTTGGCAAGCTTGAGCGTGTATCGCAGCTGTTCATTCAACTGGGCACGGTTGGGCAGGCCGGTAACCAGATCGAAATAGGCAAGATTATGTATCTGCTTCTGTGCATTGATACGTTCGGTGATGTCCTGGATGGTCCCGAGCATATGCGTACATTCTCCACCATCCTGCCCGTAGGGTTCGGCCTCGAGCCGGATACGCCTGTACGAATCGGCATCTGGTCCGGGCACCGAGAATTCGATGTTGAAGGGCTGGTTTTCCTCGACCGCCTGTTCCGCCAGCAGGCGAACATTGTGCCTGTCGGCATCCTCTATATGTTCCAGGAACTCAGGCCAGGTCTCCATTACCTGGTTCTCGCTCAGGCCCAGTACCCGGCCAAACTCGCGTGACCAGGACAGGCCTTGACTGGCCAGGCACCACTCCCAGTTACCCAGCCTGGCTATGCGCTGTGCATTGTCCAGTTTCGACTGGCTGGAACGCAAGGCGTCCGCCGTCAGCTTGGAGCGCAGCATGTACTGCACTCGATGCGGCAGAATGAAGAAGTTTATCGGCTTGGTCAGGAAGTCCGTGGCACCCTCATCGTAGGCACGGGTGATGGAATCAAAATCATCCAGCCCGGTGATCATGAGAATGGGCACATGTGTGCCAGCCTGCAACTGGCGAATTCCGCGAATGGCCTCGAAGCCATCCATCACCGGCATCACGGCATCCATGATGATCAGGTCTGGTTCTTTCTGCCGGAAAATGTCCACCGCCTCGATGCCGTTTGCAGCATGCAGTACATCGAATCCGGCCTCTTCCAGGGCCCCTTCCGCCATCATCAGGCTGGCCATGTCATCGTCCACATGCAACACCACTGGCCGCTCACGCTGGACGCGAGGCAGCACCATGTGCAGCGATTGTGGAGAGGTGGGGCTCATCAGTTGATTACTACCCCTGGACTGCCACCATGGAGCAAACGCGCAAGCGCTGGTGAACCGCCCTGAAGGACCGGCGATGGAGCCTTAAGTTCTGGAACGATCGTATTCACAAATCGATTCAAGTGTTCAGGGTTGCCTGAATATGGCGAATTGATATTCACCTCGACTGCATTGGTACCTGCAATTGAGATCATTTCAGTGGGTCCCGGGCTTCCTGTTGCCATGCCAGAATCCGAGTCCACTACTATTCAATAACGACTGATCTCTGCCAAACTGAGCGTACTGGACCATCAACTCCGCTTTTAGTGAATCGAGTCTCAGAATGGAGGCCTCCAGACTGGGCGGCAAGGACCCGGAACCATCGTCCATGACAGGAAAACCGGCAGAATCAACGAATTCATCCGTAACGGTCAGAGACTGCCTGGTAGTCTGCTTCACGCGAGCTGCCTGGCTGCCTCTTGAGCGATAGTCGGCGTCTGCAGCCGACTCGCTTACCCAGAACACCAGCATGGCGCACATGATCAGTGCCAGAAACGCTGCAAACCACTGGGCACTGGGAAGCACGGCGTAGCCCCACATCAGCAACAGATACATTCCAGACGCCATGGCAAAGCGCACCAGTTGCGAACTAATCAACATTTCCGATCCCGAATACGGCTCATGCACACGGTATCGACGTTGTTTCTGACAACTTGATCGTTGGCTGCCGGTTATATCGCGGGCCTGAGGTGCCTGTGTGCTTTTCCGCCGAACTACTGGAGTTGCCGGTAACGCTGCTGCCTGTTCTGTAGCTGAACTACTGAAGTTGCCGGTAACGCTGCTGCGTATTCATCCATCCTGACGGGCAACGCTCAGATCAGGTGCTGCTCTTTCCAGCTTGCAAGCTGGTTATCATCGATACCAAGCCAGTCCTGCAGGACCTGCCCGGTATGCTGACCCAGAGAGGGTCCACTCCACCGGGATCGGGCTGGCGTAGCGTCCAGGCGAGGATGCATGGCCGGCATGAGACGCTCCTTGCCGTTCACATTCAGGGGCTCGAATACGCCGCGGGCCATGAAGTGCGGGTCATTGCAGATATCGGCAATGGAATTCACCGGTCCAGCCGGAACATCTGCCTTATCGAGAATCCGTAGCGCCTGGTCTGAATCAAGCGTGGCACTCCACGCAGACAGTACGTCGTCGATCTCCTGTTCGTGAGCCACCCGTCCGCGATTGTCGGCCAGGCGGGGGTCGTCTGCCAAACCTTGCTGGCCAACTGCCGACATCAGTCTTTTAAAGATCGAATCGCCATTTCCACCGATCACGATGTAACGCCCGTCGCGGCATCGATAGGTGTTGGTCGGCACGATGCCCGTGACGGTCGAGCCGGACGGTTCACGTACCACACCGGCGCCATCGAACTCAGGCAATACGCCTTCCAGCATGTTGAACACTGACTCGACGATGGATACGTCCACCATCTGCCCTCCCCGCCCCAGTCGCTGCCGTGCGATCAATGCCATCAGGGCACCGATGGTGGCGTGCAAACCGGCAATCGTATCGCCCAGCGACAGATTCATGCGCACCGGCTTTTCGCCTGGCTGGCCATTGACGTAGCGCAATCCACCCACAGCTTCGCAGGCCGAAGCAAAACCGGGTTTACCGGCATACGGACCTGTTTGCCCGTAACCGGATACGCGTGTGTAGATCAACTCCGGATGATCCTGCCTGATGTCGCCCGGACCAAGTCCCCAGGCTTCCATGCGCCCGGGACGAAAATTTTCGATCAGGACATCGGCCTCGAGGATCAGCCGTCTGGCAATCAGGCAACCGTCAGGTTTCGACAGATTCAGCGTTACCGACTTCTTGTTGCGTGCCAGACTGCGCCACCAGTAAGACGTTCCCTCGTCGTCCAGCACACGCCAGGTCCGCAGCGGATCGCCTTTGCCGGGAGTTTCAATCTTCACCACCTCGGCCCCGAAGGCGGCCAGTATCTGTCCGGCAAACGGTCCGGCGATCAATTGCCCCATTTCCAGCACACGGATTCCCGCGAGTGGCAGATTTTCTGAATCGTTCATGGCAGGCATTCTCCGGGGCTGGTTGTGGACTGGCACCGATGTGAAACCGGTCTCTGGATGAAGGGCTTGCGCACGTTCCAACCATATCTCACTGTGGCCTGCCCTGGCGAGTACCTGAACCGTCCAACAGGTGGGTTCAGGGTTGTGCAGGCCGGGGATCGACTCGGCCGGGCACATCACTGGTGGGTACTTGACGGTCCGACCAGACGACTGGCAGAGTGACAGACTCCAGCTGCAGGAGTTCGCCCGATGGCCGACTATCAACCGACTGTTCCCGAAGGGTGTCAGCCGGGCGACGGTGCTGTTCCACTACCAACGAACCGGGCCAATTACGCGCCACTGTCACCCTTGAGTTTCATTCGACGCAGTGCCGAGGTTTACCCTGACCGGCTGGCACTGATACATGGCGAGCGCCGCCTGAGCTGGTGCGAAACCTACCGACGCAGTATGCAGGGTGCCAAGCGAATGGTTGCCTGCGGCATTCAGCGCGGGGACCGTGTTGCCGTGATCGCGCCGAACATCCCGGCCCTTTACGAACTGCATTTCAGCGTACCCATGTGTGGTGGCATACTCAACGCGATCAATACCAGGCTGGAGGCGACGACCGTTCGCTACATACTCGAACATGGCGGCGCCAGCATCCTGTTCGTGGATTGCGATTCCACCGCACTGGTACGGGAAGCCATTTCAGGTCTTGAAAACCCTCCCCTGCTGATCGCCATCGATGATCCTGACGCGACAGGTGAGCCTGTTTCATCAATCGATTATGAACAGTTCATCGATCCCGGATTCTCGAGCGCCGATCTGCCGGCAATGAACGCCGACTGGCAATGGCAACTGCCGGAAGACGAATGGCAATCCATTTCATTGAATTACACCTCCGGCACGACCGGCAAGCCCAAGGGAGTGATCTACCATCATCGCGGCGCCACCTTGAACGCCTTGTCCAATATCACCGGCTGGCATATGGGCCCGCACCCGGTTTACCTGTGGACGCTGCCCATGTTCCACTGTAACGGCTGGTGTTTCCCGTGGTCACTGGCGGCCAACGCGGGTACCAGTATCTGCGCCCGCAGCATCACGGCCGAGATGATCTACCGCAGCATCGAGCTGCATAAAGTCACGCATTTTTGCGGAGCACCGATTATCCTGAACTTCATCATCAATGCAGACCGGGAGATCGTACGGACTTTACCGCACAGGGTGGACATCATGACCGCCGCCGCCCCACCTCCGGCCAGCGTACTCTCGCGCATCGAATCACTTGGTTTTCATATCACGCATACCTACGGACTGACCGAAACCTACGGCCCTGCCGTCATGTGCGCATGGAACCCCGACTGGGACACATTGCCCGAACATGAACGGGCACGCCTGAAGTCACGCCAGGGTGTGCGCTACCAGGTTCTCGATGAGCTGGACGTCCTGGACCCGGACACACTGCAAGCCGTACCCCGGGATGGCACCACCATTGGCGAGGTCATGTTTCGTGGCAATATCGTGATGCGCGGCTACTACAAAAATGATGAGGCCAACCAGGAAGCCTTTCGTGGTGGCTGGTTCCACAGTGGCGATCTGGCCGTCATGGATCCCGATGGCTACCTGCGCATCCTGGATCGCTCCAAGGACATCATCATCTCAGGCGGCGAGAACATCTCGTCGATTGAGATCGAGGACACACTGTACGCCCATGCAGCTGTACTGGAAGCCGCCGTGGCAGCACGTCCCGATGATAAATGGGGAGAAACACCGTGCGCCTTCGTGACCCTCAAACGCGGCGCCAATGCCAGTGAACAGGAATTGATTGACTGGTGTCGTGATCATCTGGCGCATTTCAAGTGCCCCAAGACCATCGTTTTCCGGGATCTGCCCAAGACCTCGACCGGGAAGATCCAGAAGTACAAGCTCCGGGAGTGGGCCACCGAATTGTGAACGGCGAGTACCCGGCGGATCGCGTTGCGCACTGCATGGAGGGCCACAGGCCGACGGATCAGCTCACCCGGTCAGTCTTCCAGAGTCACCGGTGTCTCGAATCCGGGAGGCTTGACCACCAGCACGGAACAATCGAGCTGGGTGAGGATGGCTTCGGCTGTGTTACCGATCAACAAACCCTTGATACCGGTGCGTGCCACAGACCCCATCACCACCAGATCGATACCCATCCGACGCACCAGCTGGGGAATGAGGCGTCGGGGCGATCCGTCCAGCAGGTGCTCCTGAAGTTCGATCCGCCTGAACGACTCCGGCCCGATGTAATCTTCAGTATGTTCAAGAAGTCGGGCAAGCTCCCGTTGATGCAGTGTACGTCTGCGCCCGTCGTAGTCGTTCATCTGCCCGGTGCTCATCCCGTGATATGAATTCGTCACCGACTCGGGCTGCCAGGCATGCACTACATGCAGTTCTGCTGATTCGAGGATTGCCTGGGAACAGGCAAGCTGGAGCGTCAGACGGTTGAGCGCACGACGTGTTTCCAACTCGTGGGCTGGATACTGACGATCGACGTCGACCGCGACGAGTAAGCGCCGGCAATGTTGCGGAGCCGCCGGATCGAGGAGCCACACCGGACAGGGACAGGCGCGCAGCAGTTGCATATCATCGCTGCCCAGTGCGCAATCGATCCAGTCGGGATCCTCACTCTCCCTGATCACCAGGTCATATTCGCCCCGTATTACTTCACGGACAAGTGCAAGAAACGGCATGCTCGTCACGGTTGCACTGTGCACATCGATAGCCATGCGTTTTCTGAAAGGGACCAGGGTCTGCTCGAGCCTCTGCTCGCGAGCATGCCTGATAGAGCGTCGCTGCACTGGTGTCTGACTTTCACCCCAATCACCTGGCCAGGGCTCGATGATATCGATGACCGCCAGCTCGGCCTGGTTCTTCTGCGCAAGATCGACTGCACGTTCGAGTACACGCATGCGCGTATCACCCAGACCTGCTTCGCACAGGATTCGCTTGAATGGCCTCATCGAAAATCTCTCCTGCCGATGTCAGCAGTATAAGCCTGTGGGCGTTGCCCGGGATGTCCAGCGTGGACACACATACCCATATAGCTCACACTTCCGACAGACAGGCACATGCCAGACAGCATTGCACCTGCATGCAGTGCAGGTGCATCCCCGGCCTGTCGACCACAGAATCATCGGGTCCCGTGCAGAACGGGCAGGCCTGAGTCACCTTGAGAAGAGAGTTTCGCGGTGAATGACGCAGAGATTGAAGGAAAAGGACTGCAACCCGGCTCCGCCCACTGCTTGGATTACACGACCTGCCTGGAACAACTGAGCTCATCGGCCCAGGGTCTTCCGGCGGAAGAGGCGGCACGGCGACTGGCTGAAGATGGTCCCAATATGCTGCCACTGCAGCCACCGGGTTCGGGATTATTGCGCTTCCTTCGGCATTTTCACGATGTGTTGATCTATGTGCTGATTGCTTCGGCAGCCATCACCGCCAGCCTGGGTCACTGGATCGATACTGGCGTCATACTGGCGGTCGTCACGGCGAATGCCGTGATCGGGTTCGTCCAGGAAGGCCGTGCTGAAAGTGCCATGAGCGCTATCAGGTCGATGCTGGCACCTCGTGCCTCGGTACTCAGGAGCGCAAAGCGATTCAGCATTGACGCGGCTTCCCTCGTTCGAGGCGATATCGTTCTACTCGAGCAGGGCGACAGGGTGCCGGCTGATTTGCGGCTGATCGACGCACGCGCCCTTCGAGCACAGGAGGCCATTCTGACCGGAGAGTCGGTTCCGGTTGACAAAGGCAGTTCAGCAGTTGCCGCGGATGCGCCACTGGGGGATCGCAGTTCAATGGCCTACAGCGGCACGCTCGTTGCCGGAGGCACAGGGCGAGGCGTGGTGGTCGCCACAGGGATCGACACCGAGATAGGCAAGATCAGCGGCCTGCTGCGCAATGTAACGGTCCTCACGACCCCGCTCGTCGTTCAGATGAACCGTTTCTCACGCTGGCTGAGCGCCATGATCATTCTGCTGGCCGCCGTTCTGCTGATCTTCGGATTCTTTGTCGAACATATCGCCTTCGACGAGATGTTCATGGCCGTGGTGGGGCTTACGGTTGCGGCCATCCCTGAAGGGCTTCCAGCCGTGCTGACCATTACACTGGCCGTTGGCGTGCAGGCGATGGCGCGGCGGCATGTGATCGTACGCAGATTGCCATCGATCGAGACGCTCGGCGCCGTTTCGGTTATCTGCACCGACAAGACCGGCACTCTCACGCGCAACGAGATGCTGCTCGCCTCTGTTGCGCTGGCAACGGGCGACTATGTCATCGGCGGAGAAGGATACTCACCCAGTGGTGAGATATCGCCGCTACCTGAGGCGGGAGCCTTGCAGCCGGTGGCCACGGCCGCCGCGCTGTGCAACGATGCCGCCCTTCACGATATTGCCGGAAACTGGACAGTCCAGGGGGATCCGATGGAAGGTGCCCTGCTGGCATTTGCCGCCAAGGCTGGAGCAACCACCGGGCACTGGCACCGTATCGACGAGATTCCATTTGACGCTCAACACCGTTACATGGCTGTCCTCGTCGAAAACGACGACGGTGAGCGAAGCGCACTGGTCAAGGGCGCGCCTGAGCAACTCCTGTCGATGTGTATGGATCAGTCGCACGGGTCCGGGCGCGAACCGCTCGATATCGATTGCTGGCATGAAGCTGCCCATCGGATTGCAGCCAGAGGTCAGCGTGTGCTGGCCCTGGCCAGTCTTTCGGCAGGTGGCCACCAGCTTCACCTGCAGGACATCACGGGAAACCTGACGTTTCTCGGGCTGGTGGGGCTGATCGACCCACCGCGGAGCGAAGTGATTCCGGCCATCACCGAATGTCATCAGGCGGGTATCGCGGTGAAAATGATAACCGGTGATCATATCGGCACGGCAAGCGCCATAGGCCGCCAGATTGGCTTGAAGAATCCGGACAACGTGCTGACGGGGGCCGACATCGAGAAGCTGACCGACGCTGAACTGGCCGTCGCAGCGATCGAGGCCAACATCTTTGCCCGCACCTCACCTGAACACAAACTCAGGCTGGTCACTGCCTTGCAGGCGAACGGCCTGATTGTCGCGATGACCGGTGACGGTGCCAACGATGCTCCCGCACTGAAGCGGGCAGACGCCGGTATTGCCATGGGCGTGACAGGATCCGAGGCCGCCAGGGAAGCTGCCGAACTGGTACTGGCAGACGACAATTTCGCCTCGATCGAGGCGGCAGTTCGCGAGGGACGGACGGTCTTCGACAATCTGCGCAAGGTGATCAGCTGGACACTTCCGACCAATGCCGGTGAAGCCGGTACCATCGTGATAGCCCTGCTGGTAGGACATGCGTTGCCGATCAGCCCTGTGCAGATATTGTGGGTCAACCTGATCACGGCGGTCACTTTGGGCCTGGCCCTGGCGTTCGAGCCCACCGAAACCGGCACCATGAAGCGACCACCACGGCCACGATCCACTCCATTGCTGTCAGGCCAGTTGATCTGGCATGTGATCTTCGTCAGCCTGCTGTTCGTTCTTGCCGTGTTCGGACTCTACAAGTACGCCATCGACCGGGGTCATTCCAATATCCTGGCGCAAACGATGTCCATGAACCTGCTCGTGGTGCTGGAGATATTCCATCTTTTCTTCATTCGAAACATTTACAGCACCTCACTGTCCTGGGTGATGGTGCGCGGCACACGGGCAATCTGGTTCAGCCTGATCATCGTGGTGGGTGCCCAGCTCATCGCCACCTATCTCCCCCTGGCGCAATCGGTACTGAATACCGAGTCGGTTCCCGTTTTCGAGGGGGTGCTGATCCTGGGAATCGGGCTGACCTTCTTTGCCATCATTGAAGTCGAAAAGCAACTGCGCCTGTCCCTCCAGAATTACACAGCCCGGCCAGCAAGCTGAGCAGTCGGGGTGGTCGGCTAATTGCCCGGGGGGCGGGTGTTGCCGCCGCCGCGTGTCAGGTAATACGCGGCCAGAATCGGTACGAACGTGATCAACACCACGACCATGGCAACCACATTCGTCACCGGTCGCTGGCGGGGTCTGACCAGTTCCTCGAGCATCCAGATGGGGAGCGTCGCCTGTTGCCCGGCCGTGAACGTCGTGACGATCACCTCATCGAACGATAACGCAAAGGCCAGCATACCGCCGGCGAGCAGGGCGGTGGCTATGTTGGGCAGGACGATATAGCGAAACGTCTGCACGCCGTTGGCTCCCAGATCCATCGACGCCTCAATCAGCGATCCGGAGGTTCGCCTGAATCGAGCCACGGCATTGTTGTAGACCACCACCACACAGAACGTCGCATGACCCAGCACGATCGTCCAGAACGAGAACGGAATATCTGCCAGATTGAAGGCGGAACGCAGCGCTATACCCGTGATGATACCTGGCAGTGCAATAGGCAGGATGACCAGTAACGAGATAGCTTCACGACCGAAGAAGCGTGTACGCGAGACAGCCGCCGCGCAGAGCGTTCCCAGCACGAGTGCGATCACGGTGGAGACGCTGGCAACCTTGACCGAGAGCCTCATCGCTTCCCAGACGTCGGCTCTGTTCCAGGTAACGGCCAGCCACTTCAGCGTAAAACCCGGAGGCGGCCATTGATAGGTCTTGTCCTCGGTGGTGAATGCGTAGACGAAGATCAGCAGGATGGGCAGGTGCATGAACAACAGGCCGGCACCCGCTGCCAGTTTGAGCATGCGTGGCGCGCGCCTGTGTTCAGAGTGCATCGAAGGCACCCTTTCGCTTGGCCACCCACAGGTAGACAGCCATGATGACCACGGGCACCACGGTCAGTGCTGCCGCAAGCGGGATATTGCCCGCCGTGCCTTGATGGGAATAAACCGCCTGGCCAATGAACAATCGCGATGACCCGATGATCTGCGGAATGATGTAGTCCCCCAGCGTCAGGGAGAACGTGAATATGGAGCCGGCAATGATACCGGGCAAGGCCAGTGGCAGCAGAACATGTCTGAACGTCTGCCAGGGATTGCCCCCCAGATCCGCCGATGCCTCGAGGTAATTTTGTGGTACCCGCTCGATGGCAGCCTGCATGGGCAGAACCATGAAGGGCAGCCACACATACAGGAACACGAGAAACGTCCCGATGTAGCTCACTGAAAGGGAATTTCCACCGATCACGGGAATGGCCAGCAGCATCTCCAGTAACCCGTTCAGGTGCAGGCTGGTGAAAAGCCAGTTCAGAATCCCCTCCTTGGCCAGGATCAGTTTCCATGCATAGACCTTGACGAGGTAGCTGGACCACAATGGCAGCATGATGGCAAGATAGAAAAATGCTTTCCAGCGACCTTGCGCATAGCGCGCCGCGTAGTAGGCGATCGGAAAAGCGACGATGGCGGACGCAATGGTCACGGCGGTAGCCATCAACACCGTCCGGCCGATGATATCCAGGTTGATCGGGTTCAGCAGCTCACGATAGGTCTTCCACGTGAACTCGTGACGGATCATGCCGGAGAATTCATCAATAGAGAAAAAACTCTGTATCAGCAAGGCGAACAGAGAGCCGAGATAGACGATGCCGAGCCATAGAACAGGCAATACCAGGAGCAGAAAGACGAACAGCCCTGGACGTCGCCACAGTGCATCGGACAGTGCGGCAAGCGGGCCTGTAGCACCCGTAGCAGAGCGGTTCAGAGACTGCAAAGAACTACTCATGCCCCTCGCTCATGCAATGCAGGCGCTCGTTGTCCCAGTCGATGCGGACCTCCCTACCTGGCTGGGCAGCCACCTGGGCATTGTCGCTCAGCACGGTCAACGGCGTCCCATCGAGCAGCACGGTGTAGCGCGTCGCTGAACCCAGGAAGCTGACACTGGCAACGGTCACCAGGCAGCCACCCGTGTCGACGAAACGGATGCACTCCGGTCGCAGACTGGCCGGACAGGACTGGCCGGTAAAGGATTCGGTCAGGTGCGCCGGCAGGACATTGGAGGATCCCACGAAGTCGGCAACGAAAGCATTGCGTGGCCGGTGATAGACCTCCTGTGGTGTCCCGACCTGTATGATCTTCCCGGCATCGAACACGGCAACACGGTCAGCCATGGACAATGCTTCGCCCTGGTCATGAGTGACGAAGACAAAGGTGATTCCCAGCGACTTCTGCAGGCTCCTGAGTTCATCCTGCATCTGTTCACGCAGTTTCAGATCCAGCGCACCCAGCGGTTCGTCCAGCAGCAGAACCTTTGGCTGGTTTACCAGTGCACGTGCCAGCGCCACGCGCTGACGCTGCCCACCTGACAGTTCACCGGGTTTGCGATCAGCGTATCCGGGCAAGCGAACCAGTTCAAGAGCCTCCTCCGCGGCACGACGTCGCATCGATCTGCCCTGGCCACGGATCATCAGGCCGTAGGCGATATTGTCCGACACACTCAGGTGCGGGAACAACGCGTAGTCCTGAAAGACCGTGTTGACCTGGCGACGATACGGAGGTACGCCGGCCATGGCTCGGGAAAAGATATGTATCTGCCCTGCCGTCGGCTGTTCGAAGCCGGCAATCAGCCTCAGGCACGTCGTCTTGCCTGATCCGGATGGCCCGAGCATGGCGAAGAATTCACCCTCGGCGATGCGGAGGTCTACCTCATCGACCGCGCGAATGTCTCCGAAATGACGGGAAACCGCAGCGAATTCGACCGCCGTCTGGATCATACCGGCTTGCGTATCAACCGCTGCTCCATCCTGAACCCCGATGACATCGAATGGCTGCTGGCAACGCGGATCGTGAGCGGTGATGTGTCAACGTCCGCCGATGACGCCAATATAATCGCTGACCCAGCGGTAATACGGTACGCATTGATCATTCTGCGAAGCACATTTGGAAACCGGTGTCGTCCAGAACCTGATGCGCTCGAAATCATCCATGCCGTTGGCCGTACAGCCTTCGGCAGTCTGCATGCCACGACCATCGGTGCAGGCAGCAGGCACGGCTGGATTGGCACCGAACCAGACCGACAGGTCACTCATCAGGTTGGATGACAAGGTATGTTCCATCCACAGATAGGCGCAATTGGGATTTTCAGAATCCACATGCATCATCGTGGTATCCGCCCACCCGGTGGCGCCTTCCTGTGGAATGACGGAGGCTATCGGCGCCCCGCCGGACTTCAGGATATTCACCTGGAAGGGCCAGGAACCGGAGGCCACAACACCTTCGTTGGTGAAATCGTCCATCTGTATGAACGCGTCGTGCCAGTAGCGCGATACCAGTTTGCGTTGTCCTCGCAGCAGGTTCAGCGCGGCTTCATACTGTTCCTGGTTCAGTTCGTAGGGACTCTGGATACCCAGTTCCGGTTGATGAAACATCAGGTAGTTGGCCGCATCTGCCACGTGAATCGGTCCATCGTAGGCTTGCACACGACCGACGTTGGATTTGCCGTCTGGCAGTTGCATCTCCTCGAACACGACGTTCCAGCTGGTGGGTGCCTCTTTGAAAACCTCGGTGTTAAACATCAGCACATTCGGTCCCCACATATAGGGAACGCCGTAGTGTCTGCCATCGACGGTATGCCAGGGCGCACTCTTCAGCCTCTCATCCACGTGCTTCCAACTGGGAACGAGTGCGGTGTTGACTTCCTGCACGCGCCCGCCAGCCACCAGTCGCAGCGACGCATCACCGGAGGCTGTCACCAGATCAAAGCCGCCCTCGTTCATCAGCGCCACCATCTCATCGGAGGTATTGGCCGTCTTTACCTGCACCATGCAGCCGGTGTCTTTTTCGAATCCGCTTACCCAGTCGAATTTTGGATCCGTTTCGCCCCTCTCCAGATAGCCCGGCCAGGCAACGATGTTCAGCTGCCCTTCACCAGGTCCGAGCTTGCTCAGCATGTCGGCACCTGCCGTCTGCACCAGCAGGCCCGCCAGTGCGATACTGCCCAGAAACGAAAGAGTAAGAGTGCTCATGAAGAATCTCCGGAGTTGGTTGGCCATGCCTGCCTGGCAGCGGTTGGACACTCGAATTTGCAGCAGTGGCATTCCTGCGACACTGCCGAGAGCGTCAACCTGCGATTGAACGATATCGGAAAACCGTGTACCAGTCACCTTCTATATTGACGGCAGCCGACACATCAGCAGCACCGAAGTCAGGGCGCATGATCGGGCCGCGTTTCACACCATCCAGCTCCTAGCCGATCGAGTACCGACTTTTCATCAAGCGCTCAAACCACCTGAGAAGTACACCATCGATCGTGTTCTGGACGCCCAGTGACAGTCGCTCCATCAGGTGCTTGCGAGCCTTGTACTGGACTATCAGCACGTCACGTTCTTCGCAGGCATCGATCATGTACTGATCGCTGGTTGCAAGCCTGTCCGCCAGGTTCAGGTCCAGTGTGTCCTGGCCTGACCAGATTTCGCCGGTGGCCACGGTCTCGATATCCAGTGTCGGACGACGCTGCGCCACATACTGTTTGAACTGTGCGTGGATGCGTTCGATATCCTCGATGAATTTCTGCCGTCCTTCATCGGTGTTCTCGCCGAACAGGGTCAGTGTTCGCTTGTATTTACCCGCGGTCAACATCTCGAAATCGATATTGAGCTCTTTCAATAAACGATGAAAATTGGGAATCTGCGCAACGACTCCGATGGACCCCAGAACGGCAAATGGCGCAGCTACCAGTTTATCTGCCACACAGGCCATCATGTAGCCGCCACTGGCCGCCACCTTGTCCACGCAGATGGTCAAGGGCACTTTCCTGTCACGTATCCGGTCCAGCTGCGAGGCCGCCAGACCGTATGAGGTGACCATGCCCCCGCCACTTTCAAGACGCAGCATCACCTCGTCCTCTGGCGTGGCCGTGGTCAACAAAGCGGTAATCTCGCGACGCAGCTTGTCGACTTCGCTGGCCCGTAAATCGCCATCGAAATCCAGCACGAACAGTCTGGGGCGAGTCTTTTCGGCGACAATGGTTTCGCCACTGCCGCGCTGCTTCCTGGCTTTCCTGGCCGCCTGTCTGGCCGCTTTTTTCTCTACCTTCTCTGTCTTTTTCTTGTCCTTCTCCGCCTGCTTACGCGCCTCCGGTTCCATCAGCGAGAATGTCAGCACATCCTGCATATCTTCCAGCCGTTCGTTGTACTTCTTGATTTCGATATGCCCGCTGCTGGCCGCACCAGCTACCTGGCGACCTTTGATGGCGGCCGCCACGATGGCCATGATGATGGCCACCACCGCAATCACGAACGTCAGCGACTTGAGAAAGAACAAGCCATACTCGTAAAAAAATTCAGCCACACCTGTCCCCTGTCCTGTTATTCATCAATCATTCATAGACCTCTGACGACACGATGGCATTGCATTACCGCCATTGCACACCAGAGCCGTGTAATCGGACTACCGTTTATGGATAAACCAGCATCGATGGATACGCTGCCGGCGTTGAAAATCCCGGTCAATCGACCAGCTGTTTCTATCTTCGACGACAATATTCCTGCCAGTATCGCCCAGTAGAGCGGCATCCAGTCTGAAGCGTCGATAATTATTCGAAAAGATAAGCGTGCCACCCGGTGCCAGCACTGACAGACACGCATCGATGGACCTGAGGTGATCGCGCTGTACGTTCCAGTCATCCGCAACGGCCGTCGAATTGGAAAACGTCGGTGGATCCAGCAGGATCAGATCGAAGCGTACCTCGTCACGCATACCCACAGCAGCGTGTTCGAGCCAGCTGAAGACATCCTGCCGTATCACCTCATGCCTGTGTGGTGCCGCACCATTACGATCCAGGTTACGCATGGCCCATTGACAGTAACGACTGGAGGTATCCACCGACACGCTGCCCGCAGCGCCACCGACCACTGCTGCAACCGTCGCCGTACCGGTGTATGCAAACAGATTCAGAAAGCGTTTGCCCTGACTGTTTGCCGCAATGTAACGGCGCACGGGTCGATGATCCAGGAACAGGCCGGTGTCCAGGTAGTCGGTGAAATTGACCTCGAGCTGCGCGCCGAATTCCTCGACCAGGCACACGCTGGAGGTTCCGCCGTGCATTCGCTCATACTGCTGCGGCCCGCTCTTGATCTCACGCACCTTCAGATGCAGGCATTCGGGTTCCACGTTCAGGGCATCCGGGATCGCCCGCATCAGGGCGTCCAGACGCGCCTTTGCCACGGCCACGTTCACCGTAGGCGGCGCCTGGTATTCCTGTACGACACAATGCAGCCGGTCACAGTCGTACAGGTCGATGGCAACGGCAAACTCGGGCAGGTCTGCATCGTACAGGCGATAGGCATGGACGTCATTCTGTCGCTTCCAGCCCTTGAGCGCGCGCAGGTTCTTTTTCAGGCGGTTGACAAAGGAGGTGGCGTCCACCCGGGACACGGTACCGTGCGGTTCTCGATAGAGCGTGCTTTGCGGATGCGCCTGCTGCGATGCAGACGCGGCAACGGGATCCCTGCTGCCATGCTGCACCCGGACAGGCTCGACGTGTGCGAATTCGACCTGAGTACTCTCCGTCTGCGCAGGCGTGGCACCGAGCTTGCTCGCTCTGGGAATGTCCCCTGTCAACAGCACGCAATCCAGGCCGCCATTCCTGGCACTGAGATGGCGTGACAAGGGTAAGCGGGTACGTGCGTAGGGTGCTGAATCGGCCGTGAACAGTGCACAGTGCCAGCCGGCATAATGCCTGCTCAGGCTTGCCCCCAGGTCAGTGTAGAAACGTGCGTCACCTGCCAGACGTTCTCCATAAGGTGGATTGGTCACCAGCAGTCCCACATCGGCATCGCGCAGGACCTGTGGACGTCCATCACTGAGCGACATCAGCTCCACAGTGACACTGTCATCCAGCCCGGCCTGGGCCAGGTTGTGACGGCATAGTTCAATGACGGCTGCATCATGATCGCACCCGGCGATCAGCACCGGCGACTGGCGTTCATCAAGACGCGCCTGGTCGAGGGCGTCCTGCCAGAGGCTGGCATCGTGTCCTTTCCAGCCAAGAAAGCCGAAGTAGTTGCGCAGCAGACCGGGTGCCTTGTTGCATGCCATCATGGAGGCTTCGATGAGCAGCGTCCCGGACCCGCACAGGGGATCGACCAGCGGCCAACCGCGCTCGAGAGCCTCTGGCCACCCGGCAGACAACAGCAGGGCTGCAGCCAGGTTTTCCTTCAGGGGAGCCAGTCCGCCGGCATCGCGATAACCGCGCCGGTGCAGACTGCTGCCCGACAGATCGATGGCGATGCGTGCCTTGTCCCTGTACAGATAGATATTGATGCGCAGGTCAGGTGTATCCCGATCGACGTCGGGTCGACGCCCCTTCTCCTGGCGAAACTGGTCGACGACGGCATCCTTGGCCTTCAATGCCCCATATTGCGAGTGCGTGATCGCTGACCTGGCGGTAAAGAAATCCACAGCCAGACTACCGTCCACATCGACATGAGACGCCCAGTCGACTTCGCGCACGAGATCGTACAGGGCTTCCGGGGTGGCGGCCGGGCCTTGATGTATCGGCATCAGCACCCGGTTGGCCACCCGCGACCAGAGACAGGCTTTGTAGCCGGCTGCCAGTCCGCCGGCGAAACGGACACCTGCGCCAGCGCATTGCACGTCTGCCAGTCCAAGCGCGCGCAGTTCCCCGGCCAGCAGATGTTCCAGGCCGCCGCCGCAGGAGGCGTAGAATTCAACGTCGGTGCGCATGGCGTTGATCGCAGGTGAATTGGCAGAAGACGGCACGACGGAATGAACCCGGTTGGAGAACTGGAAAATCAGGCGGCCTCACCCTGGCAACCGCACTTGGATACAATGGGCATTGTATACGGGGAAACCAATGCCGCACCGATCCCGGCGGCTGACTTAACGCGATGAAACTGACAAGTTACGGTGCGGCCGAGGAAGTGACGGGTTCCTGCCACCTCATCGAGGTAGGTACGTCACGGGTTCTGTTCGATTGTGGCCTGATACAGGGAAACAAGGACGATGAACTCCGCAACCACGATCCCTTTCCGTTCAACCCGTCAGAGCTGGATGCCGTGGTGCTCAGTCATGCGCACATCGATCACTGCGGCCGCTTACCCATGTTGCTCAGCCAGGGGTTCAGCGGCAAGGTACATACGCATGCGGCAACCTGTGATCTGGTGCAGATCCTGTTGAAGGATTCGGCCAATCTCAATGCCCGCGATGTGGAATACAGGAACCGTAAACGCAGGCGTGCCGGCAAACCACTGCTGTCGCCGCTCTACGATCAGAAAGATGTGGAAGACACCCTGACCAGGCTCGTACCCATGGAATACGAGGTGCCGGTCAAGGTTGCGCCAGGTGTCACCGTCAGGCTGTTCGATGCCGGTCATATACTGGGCTCTGCCATCGTGGAAATAAAACTGGTCGAGGATGATGAGGCACGTACCGTGGTTTTCAGCGGCGATCTCGGGCACCGTGGCTCGCCGATACTCAAAGACTTCACCTGTCTGAAAAAGGCCGACCTGGTCCTGATGGAAAGCACCTATGGCAACCGGCTGCATCGGGACTGGTCAGAAACACTTGAAGAGGTACACGGAATTGCCAGTGCATTGAGCAGCACACGCGGGAATATCCTCATTCCTGCCTTTTCGGTGGGTCGCAGCCAGATGATCCTCTACACCATGGCACGCTATTTCAGGGAGTGGGAACTGGATCGCTGGAAGATCTTCCTGGACAGTCCAATGGCTATCCGCGCCAGCGAGGTGTACCTGAAACACATCAGGCTGTACGACGAAGAGGCGGCTGCCTACTACAGAAAGAACGGGCCTTTGCTGGCCATGCCGAACCTGAAATTCTCGCAGACCGCCGATGAATCACGTGCCATCAATGCGATGGAATCAGGCGCCATCGTCATAGCCGGCAGTGGAATGTGTACCGGTGGGCGTATCATTCATCATCTGAAGCATAACCTCTGGCGGGCAGATGCCCACGTCATCATCGCCGGTTACCAATCGCCGGGAACCCTGGGCCGCCAGTTGGTAGACGGTGCCGAGAGCGTGAAAATCTGGGGGGAAAAAATCGCGGTAAGGGCTCAAATACACACGGTCGGCGGTCTGTCAGCCCACGCCGATCAACAGGGAATGGTGGACTGGTACAGCCATTTCGAGGGCAGACCGCCCGTCCTGCTGGTCCACGGCGAGAGCCGGGCCATGCAGGCGCTGGCCGCACGGCTCACCGATGAGTTGGGTGCACGCGCCCGTGCCGCCAGACGCGGCAAGTCAACCGATTTGCTGGCACTGGACACGTTTGCCCGTTGATCGGCTTTACCCTGCACATTCGCTGGCGATGAGATTCGGTCCGAAGCACGCTGGATACCAACTCCGGCAGAAGCAGTTGTCGCAACCGGACGGTGTGGCAGGCGTAGCGAGTAACGGGTCAATTGCCCACCCTACTTTCGACATTGAGATCAAGAGCAATGAGTACTGAAGCAAGAGAGTCGATGGAGTTCGATGTCGTCATCGTCGGAGCTGGCCCCGGGGGGCTTGCCACTGCGTGCCGACTGATGCAGATCGCCCGGGAACAGGATCGGGAAATCAGCGTCGTCGTTCTGGAAAAAGGCTCGGAAGTGGGTGCACACATTCTCTCGGGTGCCGTCATAGAGCCACGCGCACTCGACGAGTTGTTCCCTGACTGGAAGCAGGACAAGGCACCCTTGAAAACGCCCGTGACGCATGATGACATACGCTTCTTCACCAGTGCCAGCTCCTCGCTGAAGATGCCTGGCTTTCTGTCACCGAAAACCATGCACAACGAGGGCAACTATGTAGCCAGTCTGGGCAGCCTGACTCGCTGGCTGGCCGAGAAAGCCGAGGCATTGGGGGTTGAGATCTTTCCGGGTTTTGCTGCTTCCGAGGTGCTGTATCACGAGGACGGGCGTGTCAAGGGAGTCGCCACGGGCGACATGGGCCTGGATGCCAACGGCGAACCCAAGGACAGCTTCGAGCGCGGCATGGAACTGCTGGCCCGATACACGGTGTTTGCCGAGGGCTGCCGCGGGCATCTTGGCAAACAGTTGATCGCCAGGTTCAGACTCGATGAGGGGAGATCACCGCAGCATTATGGAATCGGCCTGAAGGAGCTGTGGCAGGTCGAATCTGGAAAACACGTACCGGGCACAGTAGTCCACAGTGCCGGCTGGCCGCTGTCGGAGACCGGCACGACCGGTGGTGGTTTCCTGTATCACCTGGAGGACAACCAGGTGGCCGTGGGATTGATCATTGATCTCAACTATGCCAATCCGCATCTGGGCGCCTTTGAGGAATTCCAGCGTTTCAAGACACATCCGGCCATTCGCGAGACGCTTGAAGGTGGTGAGCGTATCAGTTACGGAGCACGTGCCATCGTCAAAGGCGGACTCAACTCCCTGCCGCGCATGAACATGCCCGGTGCACTGCTGATTGGCTGCGACGCAGGTACCCTGAACTTTGCCAAGCTGAAGGGCACTCATATGGCAATGAAATCAGGGATGCTGGCAGCCGAGACCATTGCAGTTGCACTTGGCAACGGTGATGACGGGCGGGCACTGAGCGAATTTGATGAAGCCTTCCTGGACAGCTGGGCTGGTGATGAACTGAAGTCCTCACGCAACTGGGGGCCGGTATTGCACAAGTTCGGTATGTACCTGGGGGGTGCATACAACTACCTGGACCAGAATTTTTTCGGCGGCAGGTTGCCATTCAACTTCCGCGATGAGGTGCCCGACTACGCCTGCCTGAAACCGGCTGCCGACTGCACAGCCCCACGCTATCCAAGACCCGATGGCAAGATCAGTTTCGACAAACCGTCGTCGGTGTTCCTGTCCAATACCAATCACGAGGACAATCAGCCGGTGCATCTGCAGCTGGCTGATCCGTCCATACCCATCCAGGTCAACCTGCCCACGTACGCTGAACCTGCGCAACGCTACTGTCCGGTGGGGGTCTACGAAGTAGTCGTCAATGACGACGTACCGCGATTCCAGATCAACTCGCAGAACTGCATTCACTGCAAGACCTGCGATATCAAGGACCCCAGTCAGAACATCACCTGGGTAGTGCCGGAAGGTGGTGGCGGTCCCAATTACCCGAACATGTGAAGGCTGGCCACGCGTCAGTCACCTGATGGCGGAGGAGAGGCCTTCGGTCGAGTGACACGTGGGGCCCGTTTGGCCTTGGGGGCAGCTCCGGAGCCATTGCCTACCGGGCCAGTGGCAGGATTGGCCGCACCATTGCCGGCACTCGCACCCTCATCAGCCGCCTTGGCTGGCACCCGCCTGGCGGTGGCCCGAGGTTTCCTGACCGCCATTTTCCCCTCATCAACCTTCGCAGTGGCTGTCGGGCCATCGCCCACCACGGTTGCCGAAGTCGAGCGTGGCTTTCTTTTTGCCCGTGGTGCCGCCTCTTCTGCCGCACCGTCAGCCGATCCATTTCCTGCGGATTTTTCCGCACCCGTGCTCCGGGTATCTGCCCGGGGCTTTCTTGGTGCCCTGGGCTTCTTCGCCGGCACCGCATCGTCGCTGCGTGCGGCGTCGCTCTGCTGCACGGGTGCCGGGATCCGAGTCGGTGTCGTGACGCTCTGGCGTGTCTCCTGAGCCGGTGGCGTGACGCCCTGCCGCAGCTCCTGAGTCTGCGCACTGGCTGGTTCGGCAACGTGCTGATCGCCACCAGCTGTTCCCGAGGCCGTCGGGCTGTCCGCATTCCCGGGGCTGGCGTCCTGCCCGGATGGCCCTGCACTGCGCGGGTTGCCATTTGATGGGGGGGTCTGCCGCCGGTTCCTGTTCTGGTTGCGATTCTGGTTGCGATTCTGGTTGCGAGGACCTCGGCCGTTCTGCCCGTTACCCTGATTCGCAGTGGCATTCTGGGCTTCCTCACCCTGTCCGTTCTGGCCTCGGTTGGCGTTACGTCCCTGGTTGCTGTTGCGCTGGCGCCCCTGGGAGCCTCGGCCTGTTGCACGCGCCTGGCCCGCAGAGCCCTGCCGCCGATTCTGGTTGCCGCGACCCTGGTTCTTGCGACCACCCTGGCTTCGCCCGGTCTTGCCATATACCAGGCTGCCGACCTGGTAGGGGTCCTCCATGCCGATCAGATTACTGTCGGATGGAAACCGGTTGTTGACGTTGAAGTGATCCCGGTTGCCGAAGTTGTCATCTTCGTATTCAATGTCGGTCGCTTGCTCGGGCAACGCCCGGTTACCAATGTTGTCCATCTCTTCGGTCAGTTCGCGCGGAGGTTTCAGGGCGCGATTACCCTTCTCGATCCGATTGCCAAGGTCATCATCGTTCTGTGTACGGGCGCGCTTGCCCGCACGACCATTGCGTTTCTTGCGATTGCGTCCACCGCCACCACCATCGTTGCGGGCGGCGTTGTTGTTCCGGGACCGCGGCCCCCTGTTGGGTCTGGACGATCCCCCATCCTCCCTGGAGGAGGATGACTGACTGTCCGTTGATGCACCGCTCGCGCCGGATGGCGCCTGTGGCAACTCGCTGTTGGTCATATGCGTACTATCACCTTGGTTTTTACTACTCGTTTACACCACAGCCGGTCATCCCGACTACCAGTACCTGCGCATAATGCAAACCAGGCCTGATTCAGACGATGTGTGAGGCCTCAACCGCACTCGAGCGCTAGTGGCACAAGCACGCGGGGGGCAAGAGCGGCCCAGGTCATGTTACCTGCTGGGCAAAGGTCCATCTCTCTCAGGTCTCACTGCTACAGCGCAGTTTGGTCTACAGTTGTCACTAGATCTGACCGTGTCGCGGCCTGAGTAACGGCTAGTATACGCCAGCTTATTCCAATCGGTCGCACTAATGACGCTCTTTCTCAGCCTGGACCAGTCATCCGCCGGTTGCCAGCCCCACCATGCTGCCCTGGCGGCCTGTTGTGTGCTTGACTTTAACATTCACTGGACAAAGCTACCTGAATCGTGAAAACAGAATCCCTGTACCACTGGCAGCAGGAATGGATTGGCAATATTCGGGCCGACATACTGGCAGGACTGGTCGTTGCCCTGGCGCTGATACCTGAAGCCATCGCCTTTTCCATCATTGCCGGCGTGGACCCCAAGGTGGGCCTGTATGCATCATTTTCCATTGCCGTCATCGTATCCATCACCGGCGGCAGGCCCGGCATGATTTCGGCGGCCACCGCGGCCACGGCGGTACTGATGGTTACGCTGGTCAAGGATCATGGTCTGCAGTACCTGTTGGCTGCCACCGTTCTGGCCGGGCTGCTGCAGATTGCAGCCGGTCTGCTGCGACTGGGGATGGTTATGCGTTTCGTGTCACGTTCGGTAATGACAGGTTTCGTCAATGCGCTGGCCATACTGATCTTCATGGCCCAGTTACCCGAACTGATCGACGTGCCGAATCTGACATACCTCATGGTGGCAGCCGGCCTGGGCATCATCTACCTGTTGCCGCGAGTGACGCAGGTCATACCCTCTCCCCTGGTATGCATCATATTGCTCACCGCCGTCTCCCTGGCGCTGGGCCTGGATATCCGTACGGTTGGTGACATGGGTGAACTGCCCGATTCACTGCCGGTATTCCTGCTGCCGGATATTCCGCTCACCCTGGAGACTCTGCAAATCATCCTGCCCTATTCAGCAGCGGTAGCGGCTGTCGGCCT
Source organism: Granulosicoccus sp. (assembly GCA_013002205.1). Lineage (GTDB taxonomy): Bacteria > Pseudomonadota > Gammaproteobacteria > Granulosicoccales > Granulosicoccaceae > Granulosicoccus. Next base: position 7,600 of record JABDKN010000299.1, on the reverse strand, counting down.
GCTCGAATCGCTGATGACCGCGTCCATCGTGGACGAGCTGACGGACACCCGCAGTGACAAGAACCGCGAATGCATCGGCCAGGGCATTGCCAATACTGCCACCGGCTTCATCGGTGGCATGGCTGGCTGCGCGATGATCGGCCAATCCATCATCAACGTGAAATCAGGCGGTCGTGGTCGTCTGTCCACCTTCTGTGCAGGCCTTTTCCTGCTGCTGATGATCGTGTTCCTGGGCGACTGGGTGAAGATGATTCCCATGGCGGCACTGGTCGCCATCATGATCATGGTATCGATAGGCACATTCAGCTGGTCGTCTCTGCTCAACCTGCGGGATCATCCCCGCAGTTCATCGATCGTCATGCTGGCTACGGTCATCGTCGTGGTTGCCACCCATAACCTGGCCATCGGCGTCCTGGTCGGGGTCCTCTTTTCAGGCATATTCTTCGCGTGGAAGATTTCGCAGATCTTCCGCGTCACATCCAGCCTGAGCGACGATGGACTCACTCGCAGCTACGTCGTCGAGGGACAGCTCTTCTTCGCCTCCAGTGACGAGTTTACCGCCTCATTCGATTTTCGCGAGGCGCTCGACAAAGTCATCATCGACGTCAGCAAAGCGCACATCTGGGACATATCCAGCGTGCAGGCGCTGGACATGGTCGTGCTGAAATTCCGTCGTGAAGGCAGTGAGGTAGAAATAATCGGCCTGAACGAGGCCAGCGAAACGATTGTGGATCAACTGGCTGTGCACGACAAACCAGGTGCTCTAGAGGATATGATGAAACATTGACGGAAGAGACCTGACTACGTGCCCAAGCTTATTGCAGTCATAGATGGTTCAGCCTATTCATCCAGCGTGTGCGAGCACGCCGCCTGGGTGGCCAATCGCGCCGGTTACGATGTGGACGTGGTTCACGTTCTGTCGCGTCGCAGTACGGCCAGCGAGCAGTCCAACTACAGCGGCAGTATCGGTCTGGGTGCACGTTCAGCCCTGTTGAGCGAACTGGCAGAGCTCGATGCGCAGCAGGCGCGCCTGGCCCAGAAACGTGGCCGGGCCATTCTGGTGGATGCCGAGGCACTGCTTTCGCAACTTGGCGTTTCCACTGTGCATACGCGTCTGCGCAATGGCGAAATTGCTGAAACCGTGCAGGATCTCGAGCATGATGCCGACCTGATCGTCATCGGCAAGCGTGGAGAATCGGCAGACTTCGAGACCCTGCATCTTGGTCCCAATCTGGAACGGGTAGCCAGAGCGACAAAAAAGCCGGTGCTGGTGGCTGCCCGTCGCTTTCGAGCACCCGCCAAGGTACTACTGGCCTTCGATGGTGGGGCCAGCGCAATGAAGGCGGTCGAGTATTTTGCCAGCCAGTCACACTACCAGGACCTGCCATGTCACCTGCTCAGCGTTGCGCGTGATTCGACTCATGACCGTCGACAGCTGGAAGGGGCCGCCGCCACGTTGCGCGAAAGTGGCTATCAGGTGACAGCCGAGAACCTGCCGGGAGCACCTGAAAACGTCATCGCGGAAAAGGTCGAGAGTGACGGTTTCGACCTCCTCATCATGGGAGCGTACGGGCATTCCCGCATTCGAAACCTCATCATTGGCTCGACCACGACGGAAATGATCCGTTCCTGCAAGGTACCTGTCCTGCTGTTTCGCTGAATCCTGAACGAGCTGTGCTGTACCCAGTCCTGGCAGGCAGTGCTTTAAATCCAGTGCTGCGACACCAGATTACACCCACGATCAAACACTGCAGCCCAGCCTGAACCGGAAACGGTCCCGGTACAGTCTGCGTGACACGTTTAAGATGGCTGACACTGATACACGCACAGGTGACTCATGAACGACTTCAAACAGCAACTTGCCCCCGGCTGGACCCCGGTCAACATTGGATTGGTGGTCATCCTGTTCATGCTCGCATGGCCTCTGGGGCTGATGATGATTGCCTACATCGTGTGGGGCGAGAAGCTAAGACTGGATCTGAGCCGTCCAGAGACCCTCAGCGCATTCGGCAGACGGGTTTCGGCAGCGTTCCGGGCCGGTCTGGACACTTTCTCCAAGCATCCCTGAATGCGTTGGCCGGTCGTTGACCGGCCTGCCGGCTCGGGCTGCCGGCTCCCGGTGAAACCCGTTACCGCCCACACTACGCGCTGCCGGTCACGCTCACTGTCCCCCCTGAGTGGCGCGCATGGTGTCAGGCAACCAGGTGGCCAGTTCGGGGACGGCGATCAGTACGAAAACCATCAGTACCATGATCATGAACATGGGCAGGGCTGCTCTGGCAATGTAGCCCATCTGGTGATTGGTCATACCCTGCAGCACGAACAGATTGAATCCGATAGGCGGGGTGATCTGGGCCATTTCCACTGCCACCACGACGAATATGCCGAACCAGATGACATCGATTCCCGCCTGCCGGATCATTGGCTCGACCACTGCCATGGTCAGTACCACAGACGATATGCCATCGAGAAAGCAGCCCAGAATGATGTAGAACACCAGCAGGGCCATCAGCAGTTCAAAGCGTGACAGTTGCAGTTGTGCAATGAAATCGGCCAGTGCACGTGGCAGGCCGGTAAACCCCATGGACAGGGACAGGAAGGCTGCACCGGCCAGTATCAGTGCAATCATGGCCGACGTGCGTGTTGCCCCCATGAGACTTTCGGAAAAGGTGGACCAGCTCAGGGAACCCTGCAGTGCCGCCAGTGCCAGTGCGCCCAGAACGCCGAAAGCTGCCGCCTCGGTGGCAGTGGCAACTCCCGCATACATGGAGCCGATCACCAGCAGGATAAGCAGGATCACTGGCAGCAGGTAACGACTGTTGGACAGTTTCTGCATGAAGCTCATGGTCGGCTCGGGATCCGGGTCGAAATCCTTCGAAATCTTTGACATGATCGCCACATAGCTCATGAACATGAGTGCCAGTACGAGACCAGGTAGCACACCTGCCAGAAACAGCTTGCGGATAGATTCGTTGATCGTCACGCCATAGACGATCAGCGTCAGGGACGGTGGAATCATCAGACCAAGGGTTGCTGCGCCTGCCAGCGTACCGATGACCATTTTTTCCGGATAGTTCCGACGCCGCAGCTCGGGTATGGACATCTTGCCGACTGTGGTCAGCGTGGCTGCAGACGAGCCCGACACGGCGGCAAACACCGCGCAGCCTACTACATTGGTATGGACCAGACCGCCAGGAAGACGAGCCATCCAGGGTGACAGTCCACGAAACATGTCCTCGGATAATCGGGTCCTGTACAGTATCTCGCCCATCCAGATGAACAGTGGCAGGGCGGTCAGAGTCCACGAGGATGAAGCACTCCAGATCGTCGTGATCATGGCATCCCCCGGCGGACGTGAGGTAAACAGCGTCATACCTACGAACGCCACTCCCAATAACGCAAGTCCGACCCAGACACCGGAGCCCAGCAGCAGTAACAGCACGAACAGAAAAATACTGATGGCGCCTATTTCCTGCATGCGAGTGGCATTCCTGTGGTCAAGGTGAGGGGTTGCAGGTCAGTGCATCGCAACTGCATCGACGCGGATGGCGTGCTGTTTGAGCACTATCAGCCGGACCACGTTGTCCCAGAAGCACAGGGCCAGCAAGGTGGCACCGATGCTCATGCCCAGTTGTGGAATCCACAAAGGCGTTGCATCCTGCCCCTGACTGATATCGTGAAACTTGTAGGACCACCGGGTAGCCCGGATCGCATACCACGCCAGATAGCTGGATGCCAGGGCACCCGCCGTAAAGCACCAGATTTCCAGCCAATAGCGCCCCCGGCCCAGCGCGTTGAGTAGGATACTGACGCGAATGTGTGCGCCACGATTCAGCGCATGGGCAAAGGCCAGGAAAGAGGCTGATGCCATGCAATAGCCGGCATAGTCCGGGGCACCACTGAAGACCTGGCCGGTCCAGCGCGCAACCATCTGCAGCACGATCAGCAGCAGAATGGCGATCAGAAACAGGGCTGCGAGCACGCCTCCCGCCGTGTACACGGCATCGAGAAACGAGCACAGCCGCCTGTACGCCCTCATGTCAGCCAGCTTACCGCAGAAGAACCTCGTCGCGGGGCGTGCATGCGTGGCCAGCCGCGGGAGTTGGCAAAAGGCACTGGACTATCTGGAGGCGTTGTAAGCCTCGATGATGGCCTTGCCATCGTCACCGGCGGCCTCCAGCCATTCTTTGGTCATCGTCTCGCCGATTGCCTTGAGTTCACCGACCAGTGTGTCACCGGCGGGTGCCACGGTCATACCACCTTCACGCAAACCCGCCATGGTGAATCCGGTGTACTCCCGGGCACGCCAGGTGCCGGCATATTCTGCAAGCCTGGCACACGCTGAGATCACGTTCCTGTTGGCATCGCTGGTATCATTCCACACATCCTTGTTGACCATTATATAGTTGTAGGGAAGCCAGGCATCCACTTCATAGAAGTGCGACAGGCTCTCCCATACCTTTCTGTCGTAACCGGTCGCCCCCGAGGAGATCATCGACTCGGCCACACCGGTAGCGAATGCCTGGGAGATCTCGGCAGCCTCGATGGTCACGGGCAACATGCCGGTCAGCTCTGCCAGCCTGGCAGTTGCATTATTGTAGGAACGAAACTTGAGTCCCTTCATGTCGGCAACCTGGTTGACTTCCTTGTTGAAATAGAGCCCCTGTGGTGGCCAGGGCACGGCATAGAGCATGACCAGGTTCTGCTCGTCCAGCAGATTCTCCATTGTCGGTCTGGCAGCGTCGAACAAGCGCGCCGAATCCTCGAACGAGGTAGCCAGGAAGGGCACCGAATCGAACCCGAAAACGGCATTCTCGTTCTGGTGCCCGGACATCAGTCGCTCGCCGATCTGTGCCTGACCCGTCTGCACGGCCCGCTTGATATCACCGCCCTTGAACAGGCTGCCACTGGGATGAGTAACGATCTCGATGTCACCGCCCGTACCACGGGTCACGCATTGGGCAAACTGCTCCCCGGTCTCCGAGTGGTAATTGGTGGCGGCGTACGCCATGGGCATGTCCCACTTCTCTGCGCTGGCCGCAGTCGACAGAGCCAGAGCGCCAATGGCGATCCCGGCTACCAGACCATGAATGATGCGTGAATGACTCATGAATTTGTCTCCTTCGGGTAAACGCTGGAATTCCATAGAGGCGCACGGGGCAGCCCGGCATTATCGTTCAGGCTCGGGCCACTGATGCGTCAGATTCATCGTCAATCCTACCTGTGCAGCTCGCACAATGGAACCGCGCAGGCACAGCCGGGGACAATCTACCGGGCCTTGGCAGTAAACCTGTCTGGCCTGAAGGCCCGCAGATCGTCTGCATCCTGCTCGCCGGTGATAAGCCCGGCTACCAGTCGGCCGGTCTTGGCACCCCCGGTCAATCCGATGTGATGATGCCCGAAGGCAGCATACAGCCCGGTAGAACGGATCTGCCCGACGAAGGGCAGGCTGTCTATCGGCGCAGGGCGATGCCCCAGCCACTCCACGGTATCACTGTACGTCAGCTGCGGGAAAACCTGCCTGACGTGGCGCAGCAGAAAATCGATGGGTTCCCGCGACGGGCCGGCCTCGAGCCCACCGAGCTCGACGATCCCTGCGCAGCGCATTCCATCATGCATCGGCGTGGCGACGAACTTGCCGGTGGCAATCATGGTCGGTGCCGTCACCATCTGCGAAGGGTTGCGGAAAATCACGTGATAGCCGCGTTCCGACTCCATGGGCACCTCGATGCCAAGTTTCCGGCCAAGGGGACCGGACCACACACCGGTAGCCAATACGGCTGACCCACAGGCGATGGCCCCCTGATCGGTCCGGACTGCTCTGATTCTGTCATCCACCAGTTCGACATCGCGAACCTCCGCCCTGCGGATACTGCCGCCCAGATCCAGAAACACCTCGGCCAGTGATTTCACGTACTGACCCGGGCTTCTGATATGACCATGATGTTTCATGACCGCCAGCAGTCCGATGGCGGAACTCAGAGCCGGCTCCCTTTCCTGAACGGCAGCTCCCTCGATGATGTCCGGAACAAAACCATTGTCCCGACGCAAATTCCATACATAGGCGTCCTTGTCGAATTCGGCACGCGATCCGTAGGCAAACTGGTAATCCGATGGCACCAGCCACTGGTCAGCACGGGTATTGCCGGCCAGATCCTGATGCTGTTCCACGCTGTCGCCGATGATGAATGCCAGTGCACCGGCTATTCTGCGCGTATCCGCATCATTGGCGTGAGCCAGATAGCGCACCAGCCACGGCATTATCCTGGGCAGGTAGCTCCAGCGCATGAACAGTGGAGAATCGCGATCCATCAGCATGCCTGGCGCCTTGGCCAGCAGTCCCGGCGTAGTCACCGGTACGATCGAGCAACTGGCCAGCACACCGGCATTGCCGTGTGATGTTCCTTCCCCGGGTGCCAGTCGGTCGACCAGGGTGACCTGTCGACCCGCTCTGGCCAGCCAGATGGCGGCAGAGACGCCATTGATACCTGCGCCCATCACTACCGTGTGCAGGGAGTCGTTCTGCGTGCTCATGCGTGCATCCTTCGTGTAGTCTTTCGCGGTATCGCGTCGTGCCGTGTGTCCGTCGAGAATAACTCATGATCAAACCCAACACCGTACACGGAGCCAGTATCGGCATACTGATGCTCGAGACACGATTCCCGCGTATTCCGGGCGATCCTGGCAACCCGGAAAGCTGGCCGTTTCCGGTCCGGTATCACGTGGTCCGGGGAGCCACGGCCAGTGCAGCCATCGGCAGTAACAGCCAGGCACTGCTGCAAGTGTTCATCGACGCAGCCGCAGATCTGGTCAGCCAAGGAGTTGATGGCATCACCACCAGCTGCGGATTCCTGTCACTGATGCAGCGGGAACTCAAGGCGGCGATCAGCGTACCGGTGGCAGCCTCCTCGCTCATGCAGATACCCGCCGTGCAGTCCCTGCTACCGGCAGGGCGGCGCGTGGGCGTACTGACCATCGATAGCCACGCGCTCACCGGCGCCCATCTGCACGCTGCCGGAGCCCCGATGGACACACCGGTAATGGGTACGGAGAACGGCAAGGAGTTTACGCGGGTCATCCTCAACGACGAGCGCGACATGGATATCGCTTTGTGCCGCAGTGACAATCTGCAGGCTGCACAGTGTCTAGTGGCCCGGTATCCGGATGTCGGAGCGATCGTGCTCGAATGTACCAATATGGTCCCGTATGCAGCCGATATTCAGGCCGTCACTGGCTTGCCGGTGTACTCCATCCACACATTCATCAACTGGTTTCAGTCAGGCCTTGCGCCCCGCCGCTTCGCCCTCGATCCACACTGACCAGTCCCGCTTGAACCCTCGGGCAGCTCATGCTGGCGCAGTAGCGACGTGCAGGAGTATCCAGGCAATCTACCGGTAGCTCGCTCCGCTGCCGAGTGCCGAGTGCCGAGTGCCGAGTGCCGAGTGCCGAGGGCAGAGGACCAGAGCCGATCGCGCTGAATGCGCAGTTTCATCGTAGCCCAGGCTGGGTGCTGGTGCGCCTCATTCGCAGGCTGAAGGCCTGCTTCGTTCCCGGTAACCGGTTGGGAATGTTTGGTGAGTCCTGTGAGTCAGCCGTTCAG
>JABDKN010000296.1 GCA_013002205.1 Granulosicoccus sp. | reverse complement strand
CCGATTTGTTCGTCCCATTCCTTGCTGAGATCGATAGCCTCCTGCTTGTGGCCAAACTTAGCTTGGAAATGCCAGCGAGCTATCATCATTAGCTTGTCTCCCAACGACCTGACTTCGGGTCCTGAGTCTTATCACATGCATTATGAATGCGTAAGAGCGGTGTCGCAGACAAGCAAATACAGTGTGCCGCATGTCGGGTTCAACATGCGCCGGTGCCTACGGCTACAGTATCGAACCGACATTTCCAATCCCGGCCTAATAGAATCTCCAGGTCAGCTAGCCTGGCGTCCCTGTATCACCCTCCATTCGAGCTGAGTATTACCGTCTATACCGGGAAAACAAGTGAAGTTGGTACGTTTACTTTTTCCAGTAACAACATTTCCCGAGGTGACTTGCTTCCCGATGGATAATCATCGATACGCTCCAACACCGAGTCTTCGCGAAAGTGAAAAGGATCTTTGAACAAATCTATTTTTCTGAAATGCCCCGTGGCGATGTTCGAGTTCCTGAAATTTGGATCGACAATGTGAGTCGACGTCAAGAGATAACGGTAATCAATACCCGACAGGTTTTTCAGGAATCTGTCGATATCTTCAAATGACAAGTGGAACAGGCAATCACGAACCATCAACAGGTCACAAGGTGGAAGTTCATCAGTACAAATATCAGCCACCGCAAAATGTACTGAGTCTGTCGAATGCTTTCTTGCATTCTCAACTATTACGCTGTCGACTATATCGAACCCGAAATACTCGACATCGACATCGGGCAATACATGCTGCATCCAATTGAAGTCGCCACAGGGAGCATCAACAAATGTGCGTACATTGTATTTTGGAATAGCACTCACCAGCCATTCACGCAGTCTTTCAGTAAAGTCAAATTCCGAGCCACCTCCACTGATGGATTCAGTGCTTCCCCAGAAGTTCTTCTCGTATATTTCGCTGAACTTTTCCTTCGCACTGCTACCCAGCAACATTTTTCTGTAGGCCCATCGTCGACGGTATTTATAGGGGATGAATAACTTGGAAATCGGATAGCTGCCCAACTGATCTCGTTTAAAATTCCTTACAATGTTATTCAATAGACTCATTCTTCAATCGACTTTGTCATGGGCAATTGGTATTGAACTGGCGCGAATGCATATCTTCACTCACAGTATAACGCAACCGATTTTGTCGTCAATTCAGACGTTCAGCTTGCGGGCTGCCCGGATTTAACCTCAATGGCAGTGTGCGAGTTGTTCAGACCTCATCGAGCGCCAGCGCCTGCGCAATCAACCTCTGAATGGCTGGCGCGCGAATCCGTTCACCAATCCTGATTTTTATGTGGCGCATGCCCTTGCCTTCGCCCTGGAGCAGACTCTCCGGATCGGACAGCTGTGCACCTTGCTGAAAACCGATGGTCACGTGCCTGGCTGCCTTTTGCAGATAGCAGAAAAATCCGTTGCGCCGGTAGCATGGCTGGTTCCATTTCAACTCTTCTACAGCATCTGGCGCTGCATCGAAAATCAATTGTCGCAATTCACTCAGCAATGATTGCTGAGCTGGCGTCAGCCCTTTAAACCAGGCTTCTACTTGTTCGTTCATACTTTTTAACTACTCAAATTTCTGTTGGATAACGATCCGCTAGTCGAGTGGGTGAATATAATTTCCAATTTCGTGTATGAAACGGTCAACCTCCCCTTCTTCCGTAGCCCATGAAGTCACAAGCCGGATGATAGATTCTTCAGTATTGAGCTTCTCCCACACATAGAAATCAAAATGTTTTTTGAGATGCTCTATCAGTGGATTGGGCATGATCGGAAATACCTGATTTGATTCGGTTACCGCGGCAAGTCTGAACCCGCCGTCATCCATAGCCGACGATAACTTGGCGGCCATCGCATTGGCGTGTCTGGATGCCTCAAAGAACAGCTCAGCCTTGAACAATTCAAGGAATTGGATACCCAGTAAACGACCCTTTGCGAGTAGTGCTCCGCGTTGCTTGATGTGAAAAGAGATATCATCAGCGAGCCCCCTGTCATTGATGACGATTGCCTCACCGAGTAAAGCGCCGGCCTTTGTTCCTCCGATCCAGAAGATATCTGTCATGCGTGCAATATCGGACAGAGTCAGATCATTTTTATCCGCTGATAACGCTACACCCAATCTGGCACCATCAAGAAACAGCAATAGTTCCTTGCTCTTGCAGAATTCCGATAATGCCGACAATTCCGCCCTGGTGTACACAGTGCCGAGTTCCGTTGCATTCGAGATGTACACCAGCCGCGGTTTCGCCATATGCGGGTAATGTGAATTGCTATCCAGGGCAGCCTGAATAATCGTCGGGCTTAGCTTTCCATCGCTGGTCGACATGGTAATGATCTTGTGCCCGGTGGCTTCGATTGCCCCCGTTTCCCTGACCACGATATGGCCGGTATTAGCAGCGACCACAGCCTCATGTGATCTCAGACAACTTGCAATCACGATGATATTTGCCAGAGTGCCACTGGCGACAAACCATATGCTCGAGTCGGCACTTTCCAGGTGCCGCAGAATGGCCACCTTCGCCTTGCTCGTGTATTCATCCTCTCCATAGGCAGTCTGTTGAACCAGATTGACGTTGGTCATGGCTGTCAGAATGCTGGCGTGACAACCTTCACTGTAGTCGTCAAGAAAGCTGTATTTATTCATCGCAGAAATTCTGTTCAATCACAGTACTCGGGGGCGGCAGTTGCCAGGATGATTTCCCTGAACCTTAGTCTAGCTTTTTCCTGTAACCAAGTACGGTAAGATTCTAAGCCTGATCGAGAACTCCGTACGCGTGCGATGGCGCATGAGTCTGACCAGCAGGAATCGTCCAATGAATCACACCCTCGATACAGCTCCCGCGGGTACGTCACCAGCTGAATCAATGACGCCGCTGGAATCCACGTTGTCCGATGCAAAGCAAGCCATTCCGAAGAAAATGCGAGCACTATTCCAGGATCGCTACGGAGAGGCGGACGTACTGCAGATTCGTGAGATAGACGTGCCTCGCCCGGAACCAGGCCAGGTACTGATCCGGGTCGATGCGGCTGGAGTCGATCGCGGTACCTGGCACCTGATGTCCGGACTACCCTACCTGGTGCGTATGGTCGGTTTCGGATTCAGCCGACCGAAACAGCCCGTACCCGGTCTGGATCTCAGCGGCACGGTCGTGGTCACAGGCTCCGGGGTCACCGACTTCAAACCCGGCGATGAGGTGTTTGGCATCGGCACTGGCACCATTGCCGAATATGCCCTGGCCGATGCTGGCAAACTGGCTCATCGCCCTGTTGGAGTCGATACGCAATCGGCTGCTGCCATTCCGGTATCCGGGGTCACGGCGCTACAGGCACTGCGTGACGTCGGTGATATTCAACCTGGTCAACGTGTTCTTATCATGGGTGCATCCGGCGGTGTGGGAAACTACGCCGTACAATTAGCCCGACACTTCGGCGCCAGTGTGTCCGGCGTAGCCAGTACCGGCAAGCTGGACTTTGTACGTTTGCTTGGCGCCGACAGGGTTTACGACTACACGGTCGACGATAGTCTGGACGGTTCACAGCACTATGATCTGATCATTGATATTGGTGGTCGGAATCGGATCCGCGCCCTGCGCCAGGCTTTAAGCCCTACCGGAACACTGGTCATCGTGGGAGGCGAAGGGGGGGACAGTATCACCGGAGGCATTTTTCGACAGCTCAGTGCAATGATGCTCTCACCCTTTGTGTCACACCGATTGAGAACGTTCATCTCGAATGAAAGTAGTCAGGACGTCCAGGCTCTGGCGGCCCTGATGGAAAGCGGCGTGCTGTTCGCCCCGGTAGAAAAATCCTATGAACTTGAGGAAGCACCCGCTGCCATTGCCGACCTGGCTGCAGGACGTGTGCGCGGAAAAGCCATCATACGCATTGGAGAATCTGCGTAAATTCGTTCCGCGAACTCTACCTCATTGCCTGACTCATATCCGAGCCAGGAATCGCACGAAGCTTGCTGTTTCACGTCTCATTGAGCTTATTTCGTTAAAGAAACAAACTCCGGCCATTGAAGAATCTCGAATCGACTACCCGGATGTCGCACGTTCATGGCAATAGCATTGCCCAGCTGCGCAACGTGGATACCCCGATACTTTCGCAAAGGCCCTGGCAGGAAATGGCTCACGATCGGCCACAGTGCAAGTGTGGCTGCCTGCAGAAACCCGTAGCGATTAGTCTCGGTCAGGATCATGGAGGGTTGAAAAACGCTGAGCCGTTTGAAACCCAGCGCCCTGATGCCATCCTGCAGCTCTCCTTTGCTGCGAAGATAGAATGAGCGCGATCTGGCATTCGCACCGACCGATGACAATAGCTGAAAATGCTCGATTCCAGCTTCACTGCACAGAGCTGCAAAGTTCTGGACTGCATGCTTGTCGATTTGCAGGAACTCCGCCTTGTCCATCTTCGAGGGCTGTCCAACACCCAAGGTACATATCGCGCAGTGATGACCGTGCACGTAACGTTGGTAGGAAGCGGGATCAAAGATATCTATACGATGTTGGGTGATACGATCATCCTGTACACCCTCGAGCGAACGTCTGCCCAGAAGAGTCAATTGTTCAAGTGACGGATCACTCAACAATGCCCTGACAACCTCACTGCCCACCGCACCGGTTGCACCGAGCATTACGATGGACAGCCGGGCTCTTTCATTTGGTGATTGCATACCGGATAATATCATCTACTTTGCACAGTCGAATGATCTTGCTACCACCCTTTATCTGCCAGTAGAATGCAGAGTCCTGCATTAGCACGGGTGATCACCTTTACCAACACGCATTGTGCTCGGCCCGACTTCCCCGGTTTCTACGTTTTATGAGGCAACCGGATAGTAGGCGCACGCGCAGAAACATCGCTGTGCTGGTGGCGGCGCAGGCGGTCCTGGGTGCCCAGATGCCCATGATCTTTGTCGTTGGTGGTCTAGCTGGTGGAATGCTGTCAGGTAATCCATGCTTTGCCACCCTGCCGATTTCCCTGGTCGTATTCGGGTCGATGACAACGGCGCCGTGGATCTCTCCACTGATGCAGCGTAAGGGACGGCGATTCGGTTTTTGCGTCGGTTGTGCCGGTGGTGCAACCGGTGCTGCCATTTCAGCCTATGGCTTGTATGTAGATTCGTTTACGCTTCTCCTGATCGGCTCCTATTTTACCGGCGTCTACATGTCATCCCAGGGTTTCTACCGATTTGCAGCGGCGGACAGTGCATCTGAATCCTACCGACCCAAGGCGATCTCCTACGTCATGGCTGGTGGACTCCTGTCCGCCATAGTCGGCCCGCAACTCAACAAGCTTGTGTTTGACGCCACGTACCTACCCGTCCTGGGTGGCATCTTTCTGCCCAATCCGTTCATGGGTACTTACCTCACCATCATCGTAATCAACCTGGCAGGTATGTCACTCTTCCTGCTATTGGACTTGCCCGGTGTCCGTCGCTCCGACGCAGCGCCCAGCGTGGACGATGCAGTTGCTCGGTCACGGTCCGAACTGCTACGTGACCCCAGCATCGTTGTCGCTATTATCTGTGCCATGGTGTCCTACTCACTGATGAACCTGGTCATGACATCAACTCCATTGGCCGTCATTGGCTGTGGATTCACTGGTGACAATGCCAACGACATCGTGTCGGCGCACGTGCTGGCCATGTTCATCCCGTCCTTTTTCACTGGACATTTGATCATACGTTTCGGTGTTACCCGCATCATTTCTGCCGGCCTTTTGATCCTGGCAATGGCAGGAGTCATTGCCCTGCTCGGTGTGCGGCTGGAAAACTTCTATATCACCCTCATCCTGCTGGGCGTTGGCTGGAATTTCGGCTTTCTGGGGGCCACTACATTGCTGGCCAGTGCCCATGCACCTCACGAGCGTGGACGAGCCCAGGGACTCAACGACATGCTGGTTTTTGGCTGCGTGACCCTGGCCAGTCTCGCATCCGGCGGCCTGATGAATTGCTCGGGAGGGACACCGGTGAATGGCTGGAATGCAGTCAATCTAGCCATGATTCCCTTCCTGTTGCTGGCCGGAGGTGCGCTGCTCTGGCTTAGACTACAGAAGTACCGCGCAGGCACTGCCGCTGCCAGAACAGGATGATCGATATCTGATCCATGCAACTGGCTGCACCCGTGAATTTGATGGATATCAATAGCCGACATCGTGCACTTCGCTAGGTTTGTGATTCGCCTGTTACCGATCTTCATGAGAGTTGTTGCCATGTTCAAACGCCATCGATATACACAGGACTGTTCAATCAGAGTTATTGCCGGTCGGATCATCACCAGCACGCTTGTCCTGTTCGGCGCCTCGTTCATCTCACCGAGCCTGGCGGACAGCCTGAGCATTGGAGGTGACACGTTTCTCAGCGGCGACAGTGCTGAGCTTTCTTCCGGTTCGGCACGTGACGCCTTCGTCGCCGGCTTCTCTTCAAGCCTCACCGGCGAAGTCCAGGGCGATGCGCATATTGCCGGATTTACGGCCTCTGTCCTGGCACCAGTGGCCGGGGATGTGTACGCAACGGGATCCAATGTGGAGATAGCAGCAGCCGTTGGAGGAGATCTCACAGCCGCAGGTTTCACGGTCCGCTTGTCAAAGGGTGCAAGCCTTGATGGTAATGCGCGCATCTCAGGAGGTAACCTGATCATCGAGTCACCCATTGACGGTGCTCTGCTGGCCGCCGCAGCCACCGTGCGTCTCGATGCCTCGGTCGGCGGGGATGCACGAATTACCGCCTCCGATATTGCCTTTGGCAGCGGTGCGCAGGTGGCTGGACTACTGACCTATTCGGCTCCCAAGGAGATCGCTATCCCGGAATCTGTCGCCCCTGCATCACGTGTACGATTCGTGCCTGCCAGTGCTTCTTCCGTGTTCAGGGACCTGGGTGAGAGTGTGGGTGAACCCTTGCAGAATTTCTGGCCAGGTTTTGCCAGCAGGGTAATGGCAGCTCTGCTCGTATTAGGCTCTCTGGTATTACTCGCTGCCATCCTGTTCGCATTTGCTCCCCGGCAAGTGGAGAGCATGCGTCAACGGGCGAGCGAGCATGCCTGGTTTGCACTGGTTTTCGGATTCGTCGGCCTGTCAATACTCTTCGGCGCCGTGCCGGTTAGCCTGATGACACTAGTCGGCATCCCCTTCGCACTGGTGGCATTGCTTCTGATTCTGATTTTCTGGACCCTGGGATACCTGCTTGGTCTCTACGTGTTCGGTACGCGAATCTGGTCAGCGTTTGACGGCAGTTACGAAAAACTACCTGCAAAACTCGTATTGATTGCCGTGGGACTAGTGATTGCCGCTGCATTGAACTTCATACCGATTATCGGTTGGCTTGTAAATATCGTGGTACTGTTCTTCGGACTAGGTGCGATCACCATCGTCATTCTTGATTACCTACTTGAACGTACGCGTCCGACTAAGGTGAACGATGGAAAAACAGTCCAGGAATCGGGCATGGTGACTGGCTGAGGCGAAATTCTTCGTAGTACAACCCGTATCCTGCTGTTCGTTGTCAATTACGATTGATGCACAGCTTGCCATTGGGAGATAAATTTCTCCAGCGTAAGCGGTTTTTTCAAATAGCCGCGCACCGCCGGGTATTCTCTGGCTTTACGCTCATCCTCGGGATCCAGGGAGGTGCTGAGCATGATGACCATGATCTGCGAGAAATTCTCGCCAAATTCATCTGTAGCCTGTTCCAGAAATTCCAATCCACTCATCCGTGGCATATTTATGTCGAGTAAGACAAGATCGATGTCCAACCGGTCCTCGGTGCGCAGGTATGACAATGCCTCCTCTGCCAGCTCAAAGGGCATTACGTGTTTGGCAATCCCTGAACGCTCGATGATTCTTCTGTAAAGCAACTGATCGACAGGTTCATCGTCGATGGTCAACACGGTGTTGATATCTGGCAGTGCAGTCACAGGCATTGCTCAGGAAACTCGAGCGAGAAAGTGGTCCCGCTGGCTCCATCAGATTCGATACCGATTGCAATATTATGATTACGAGCCACCTGCTTGCACAAGGACAGTCCAATACCAGTCCCCTCAAAGTCTTTGCGAAGGTTGAGTCTCTGGAACAGGTCGAAAATTTTTCGTTGATGCTTCGGTTCTATGCCGATACCGTTGTCCGAGACTAATATGCACAGGCCCTTGTTACTGGGAACAGACAGGATGTTGACAGTGTGTACATGACCTGGTTTTCTAAACTTCAATGCGTTGGAGATGAGGTTCTGGAAGAGCGCTCGAATCTGCATGGGGTTGCCGACAATGGACGAGCAAACACTATTTTTCACTGCAGTATTGGCAGGGTCGATATCGCACGCCAGATCCATCAGTATTTCCTCGATCATCCTGTTCAGGTCTATTCTCTCCTCTTCGGTTTGTGCTCCAATTGTCTGCGAATAACTGAGTACGTCTTCAATCTGGTAACCCATTCGTTCAACGGCTTCGATGCCCTTGTCGATGAGCATTTGATTGTCCTCGCTCAGGAGATTGCCCTGTAGTTTCACTTCTTCGAGAATCATACCGATGGTATTGGCCGGTGAGCGCAAATCGTGTGAGATCGCATAAGTAAACGTCTGCTGTTCGCGGCACAATTGCTCGCTCACCAGGTTAGAGACTTTCAGTCGAACCAGGTCCGATACGCATCCAGCCAGCCTCTCGGCACGGCTTATCTCCGCACTGGTCCAATGGCGTACTTCCGGCTGCATCATGCACAGGCCGCCTACGACCTCGCCACCCGGTGATTTGACCGGTATACCGAGATAGGCCAGTGGTGCATCTTCGTTCACTGCCGGCGTCCCGATCAGGAGAGGGTGTTCTCGTGCATCGGTCACGACTACCCTGCCGCCGGTCAGCGCGACATGTTGGCAATACGTAAGTTGCATTGGCAGTTCACGAGCCTGTGCAAGCTCGTCAGGATGCCCGAACTGGCTTTTGTAGTAGATTCGCTTTCTGGCCTGATCTGCAATTGATATATGCGCGACAGGAACTTGAAGAAGTTCTGCAGCCAGGCTTGTCAGATTGTCGAATGACTCTTCCTGGGGGCAGTCGACCAACCCTAACTCTTCCAGTGTGAAGTACATAGCGCAGTGCTGCGTGACGATATCACAGGAAAAATCGGCCACGGGAGGCCGCGTCTTTAACAGGAAATAACCCGTTGAAAAATAAAGGACTATTAAATTCGATACAGGTCACATACGGTCCTTCAAAGAGTGTGACGCAGCCATCTCATAATCCCCAACTTCAGGCAGGCGTGAGCTCCTCGAGATGCCTGGCCAGATCGGCCGTCGGCACATTGACAAGATTCTTCGCAATCTCGCCACGCAGAGTGTCTCGGAGTCTGCCTTTCGCATCGCTCTTCAACAGTCGGCGAATCGTACCCAGCATCGCAGGCGCTGCGCAAATTATCAGCCGATCGAACTGACTGTCTCGCTGCGCCTCATCCAGAATGCGTACCAGCTTCCGTGCAAACTCCTCTGTTTCCGGCGCAATCAGCGAGTGTTTGTCCAAGCGTGTACGTGCACCGGTCACACGGCTCATCGTGCGACCTTCGTCATCAGATGGTCCAGGTGCGGGTTCGGCGTGCAAAACGGAGTCAGGGAGTTGCCTGAGCGTGTTGTCCTCATCATCACGGACCAATATTCGGGCTTGAGTGGCGTCAGCCAGCAGAACCCAGGTAACGATCGGTTTTAACATCTTGATGGCTCCTGCATAAAAGCAGGATTATGCTGTTTTGAATACAGTTCAGTCAATTGTGATAGATCAATTGCGGCCAACCGACGAGACGCCACAATACTCACAGCAAATGAGCAGGAGTGTTTGAAATGAGCGTCTGTATGGTAGCCACCGATGGGTCGCAGCACGCCGACCACGCACTGACCATTGCCAGTTCCCTGGCAAAGACTGACAATTCAAAATTGATACTGGTCCATGTAGTCAGCCATGACGAGCCACCCACCAGCGTAAGCGAAGGCATGCAGGTAGAGTTCGGTCGCGAGCTGGAAACGCGATTGTCCTCGAGTTCGGAAATATACAAAAACCTGGGGCAAATGCCGGACTATGGTGTGATCCAGTCTCAGCATGCAGAGATTTCAAGGGTAATGAATACCATATATGGTGAACAGCTACTCAAGCACGCCAAGGACAAGCTACGTGAACTGGGACACGAATCAGTCGAGTCATTGCTGCTGGAAGGTGATCCGGCAGATCAGCTGGTCGCGCAGGCCAGAGAGCACAGGGCTGACATGGTCGTGATGGGGTGCAGAGGGCTGGGGCGCTTGAAATCGCTGTTCGGCAGCGTGTCACAACAAGTGGCTCACGAACTCGACTGTCGAGTGGTTCTAGTCAAGTAGCACACATGTTTCACTATCTGTTTTACCCGGACTATTCATGAAACGTCGAATCCGTTCACTGGAAGGATTTGGCGATTTCAGTAGTCCGGGTTAAGGTTCTGCGCTGTACCTGACAGAGCTGAAGTAGAACACAAGCGGTTGAGCCTACTGGTTCATCAATTGAGCGCGGGTTACGCTGACGGCGAACGCATGGCATGCCAGAGTGTGGGCACATTGCTGTGGGGTGTGGCACTGATCCAGGTAATGATGATCTGTTCGGTTGCTGCATATAGCGAGACGGGCAAGGCCAGGTGAAACGGCCATGAAGGGCCTCCTGCGAATAACAGCAGTCCACCCGCGCCTATTGCCAATGCTGACAGCTTCACAGCCCAGGTATGGTAACTCGTGGTCCGGTGAAATTTGAGCAATCCGGCCAGTGTCGGGGCTAACAGGCAGGCCAATAGCAGCAGCACCGTTACACGCTCCTGAAGCATGATATGCGGCCATAGCCACCATCCGCCCAGGGCCATTGTGCCGTAGAGAAAAAAATCACTGAAACTGTCGAGGCGTGCACCCAGTTCGGTTCGCAGATTGAACGAACGCGCTATCCAGCCATCCAATGCATCAGAGAAAAAACTGATAGCCAGTAGCACGAGAAACGCCGTGTCCTGTCCATTCCAGGCCAGCCCTAATAGAATGGGTACCAGCATGAATCGAAAGAGGCTTATTATGTTCGGTACATTAATCACTGACAAACTGGACTTATAATAAAAGTGAGTTATGGACTTTCAACTGCCTTGCTTGTTGATATTGGTACTGGTGTGTGCCAACGGTGCCCCGATTATTGCTCGTAAATTACTGTCATCACGATTCGACACCCCGTTGGATGGTGGATTGATTTTTCTGGATGGAAAACGTCTGCTCGGCTCGTCCAAGACGATTCGCGGCCTGTTGGCGGCGACTCTGGTCAGCGCAGTGATGTTCCTGATACTGGAGTTGGGTGTGCTTAATGGGTTATTTTTCGGCCTCTCGGCAATGCTCGGGGACAGTCTATCAAGTTTTTTGAAACGTCGTGCCGGATTGAATCCAGGGGACTCAGTGCCGTGGCTGGATCAGATACCGGAGGCACTGGTGCCTGCACTGGTGGTGCGCGGTGCACTTCAACTCGACTGGATTCAACTTGTCGTCGTGGTCGTTGGCTTCACCCTGGTTAATATGCTTATATCACCTGTTACCTATTGGCTGCATATTCGACGCAGACCACACTGAACAGGTTTTCGGCATCTGCGCTATGTCTGTGTGTCCGGCAGCAGACGCAGCAGTGATACTTGCGGAGGACAGTTCAACCTGATGTCGACTACTGACGCTCCAGAACCAACCGAGGTATACCCCTGGAGATCCTCGAATCGCCACAAACCCTTGCAATATTGTCGCGGACAATTGGCATTGACCATTAATGGAATACCCCCGGGCAGGCAAATCTGTCCACCGTGGGTGTGTCCACAGAGCATCAGATCAAAGCGGGCGGAGGCTGCCTGCCGGTATATTTCTGGAGAATGTGACAATAATATGGAGACGGCGTCTCGAGGTACAGAATCGCAGGCGCGCTCCATATTGTCTGATCGATAATAATGCGGATCGTCGATACCGGACAGGAAGATGGCCTGATCGTGGCGTGTCAATGTCGCTGACTCGTTGATCAGCAATTGAATATGCATGTTCTCCATATGCGGCACCATGCGAATTGAATCGTGATTACCGAGAATGGCGTAAACCTCGCCGGTGATTGCAGCTCGAACCTGCCTCAGACTCTTCAATGCCGCACCGCAGTCGCCCCAGGTACTGGCACGATAGTCTCCGGTCATGACACATAAATCGTAATCCAGGGACTCGATGGCCCTGATCAGGGCGGCGGGCATTTGCGCGTTGATATCGAGGTGCAGGTCGCTGAGGTGCAGCACGGTGTACCCTGAAAATGCCTCAGGCAGGCCGCGAAGGCGGATATCATGGCGGTCAAGTTCTATCGCCAGTGCATTGCGTTGCCCTCTCCTGCGTAGATTCAGCAGGCCCAGGCCACCGCGTATGACGGTATGAATCGAATTCCAGTTCTCGATGTGGAAAAAATTTGTACCCTGGCCAACAATCCAGGCCTCACGGTGCTCCTCGATTCCCAGCCTCTGATTCAGGTGAAAGGCGTTGATACGATCTTCCAGGCATCGCAGTTCTTCATCCGCATCACATTGTGTTTTACCTGATTGCATGGGAAATTGACGCTAGGCTATCAGTGTGCAAATTTGTGTAACCTTGCCGCAATTTGTCGAAATAATCGCTCACAAGCATAAGTGTCGAGTCAGGCAGCTCATTTATACAGCGTATTCTACTGATGCGCCTGATCTGTCTGGCATGGACGACACAGGTGATACCATTTGCAATCAGGTTGATTCAGGGTGTTCCCGATCCATCAGTAAATCACAGGGATATTTACATGGGTTTGATACGAATCAAAATGATAACGTGCGCATCCTCGTGGTCCGGGGTGCCTGCCGTCATGAAATACGGCTTTCTGCACAACGGCGGAAAACACAGGTTGATAATTGAAATGAGAGAAAACCGGAAACCGTCATGATAGAAGAACCTCCTCTACTGATCATCCAGTCGCAGCGGAACGGACCCACCAGACAACAGTTGCAGGCACTCAGTGGTACGCCTACCGGATTCATAGCCGACGCCATGCGTGGTCAGGGTGCATTGCCTTCGTTCATTCATCATGTCTCTCCCGAGACACTGCCCACTCGAATGTGTGGACGTATTCTGACAGTATCGTGTGGACCTGCAGACGTACTGGCTGTGTTTGCTGGTCTGGGTGAGGTGCAAGCTGACGATATCATGATAGCGGCAACCGGGCAGTGGTCCGGATCTGCGGTCATTGGCGATCGGGTCATGGGTATGCTCAAGAATGCCGGCGGCCAGGGTTTCGTAACCGATGGACTGGTTCGGGATGTGGAAGGAATCCGCGACGTCGGCTTACCGCTCATGTGCGCAGGAGTTTCACCAAACTCGCCTTATGCCTCCGGTCCGGGGGAAATAGGTACACCCATTCAGCTCGGTGAGGTATCCATTTGCAGTGGCGATGTACTGGTCAGCGATATCGATGGTGCCGTCGTGGTGCCAGTCGATCGACTGGATGCGGTGATAGCCTCGCTTGACACCATCAGAGAACTGGAAACCAGTCTGGACCAGGAAGTTGCAAACGGCCTGATCATGCCTGAGAGCACGCGCGAATTACTCGACAGTGCCAGAGTGATTCGAATCTAGGCACTCAAGACACTCCTCAGGGCAACTGCGTCTGCCCCATCAATGTCCGATCTATCTCGCGAGCCGCTTCGCGACCTTCATTGATGGCCCAGACGACCAGTGATTGACCACGGCGACAGTCGCCGGCTGCAAACACACCATTGACTGACGTCAGGTATTTTCCATAGTCAGCCTGGTAATTGGATCGCTGGTCATAGCCTATGCCGAGCGGGTCCGAACACGCATGTTCAGGCCCTGTAAATCCCATGGCCAGCAGGACGAGTTCGGCAGGCCATTCTTTCTCGGTACCACTTCTGGGACTGAACTGACCGTCATTGAAGTCCACCTCCACCGTTCGTACTGCCGTCAGTTTACCGTTTTCACCCACGAACTCGACTGAGGATATCTGATAGACACGCGGGTCACTACCGAATACGACCCTGGATTCCTCATGTCCGTAGTCGGTGCGATAAATTCTGGGCCAGGCGGGCCACGGATTATTGTCAGCTCTCTGATCAGGCGGCTGCGGAACTACTTCGAAGTTGACCAGGCTTTTACACTGCTGCCTCAATGAAGTGGCAATGCAGTCGGTACCGGTATCGCCACCGCCAATGACCACCACATTCTTGCCTTTTGCTGAAATAAACTCGTTGTCGTCAACGCGCTTGTTCAGCAGCTTGCTGGTGTTGGCTGTCAGAAAATCCATGGCAAAGTGAACGCCTTCCAGTTCTCGACCCGGAATGGATAAGTTGCGTGGAGTCGTTGCACCGGTTGTGAGCAGAACTGCATCGTGCGACTGCCGGATGTCATTCACGTCCACAGTACCGTTTCGGCCATCACCCACATTCTGGTTGACAAGGAAGTTGATACCTTCGGATTTCATCAAATTTATCCGCCGCTCAACAACCCCCTCCTTATCCAGTTTCATATTAGGAATGCCATAGGTGAGCAATCCGCCTGCCCGGTCCGCTCGCTCGTAAACCGTAACCAGATGACCGGCTTTATTAAGCTGGGCGGCGGCGGCCAGTCCGGCTGGTCCCGATCCGATGACGGCGACTGTCTTGCCGGTTCTGACCGAAGGTATTTCCGGAACTACCCAGCCTTCGTCAAAACCGCGATCGATGATGGCCATCTCAATATTCTTGATGGTGACCGCTGGTTCATTGATTCCCAGTACGCAGGCTCCCTCACACGGGGCCGGACAGACCCGACCGGTAAACTCGGGAAAATTATTGGTTTTCAGCAATCTGTCGAGTGCTTCTCGCCAATGCCCCTGATAGACAAGATCATTCCATTCCGGAATCAGATTGTATACCGGGCATCCGTCGTCCGACTGACAGAAAGGCACGCCACAATCCATGCATCGCGCACCTTGCGAACGCAGATGATCCTCCTGGTGATCGGTGTATATCTCGGAAAAATCAAGCAGTCTTACCTCTGGCAAGCGGTATGGCTCCACCTCACGCTTGAATTCCATGAATCCTGTCAGTTTTCCCATCGTTCGCTCTGCTCTACCGTGTAATTGGCTCGAATCGCTATCTGCAAGACATGACTGTTCCAGTCATTCAGACAAGTGCAACCTCCGCTTCCATCAATGCTGATGCGTCCTTTCGTTGCAGCAATACCCGCTTGTAGTCATGCGGTATGACTTTAATAAAGCGTCCGACCTGATGGTCCCATGTCGAGATGATCATCTTCGCAACGGCAGAATCCGTGTAGCTAATATGCTTTTCGATCAGCTTGCGTAGCTCACGGATGTCGCTGCTGTCATCAAGGGGTTCCAGACCGACCATGTCCAGGTTGCAATGCGTCGCAAAGTCACCTTCCTTATCCCATACGTAGGCGACTCCACCACTCATGCCTGATGCGAAATTGCGGCCGGTGGTACCCAGCACCACGGCCCGCCCCCCCGTCATGTATTCACAGCCATGATCTCCTACTCCCTCTACCACTGCGTCAGCACCACTGTTCCGTACGCAGAATCTTTCAGCCACTACACCGTTCAGGAAACACTCACCGCTGGTAGCACCGTATAAAATCACATTGCCTGCGATGATATTGTCTTCCGCAATGAATGCACTCTGTTTTGGTGGATAAACTACGAGGCGACCGCCTGACAGGCCTTTTCCGACGAAATCATTGGCATCCCCTTCGACTTCGAGGAATACACCTTTGGCCAGCCATGCCCCGAAACTCTGGCCTGCACTGCCCCTGAATTTGAAGTGGATGGTGTCATCATCCAGCATCTGGGGTCCGACATCACGGATGATCCTGTTGGATAGCATGCCCCCCACCACGCGATTGATATTGATAATCGGCAGCTCGTGATAGACCTTGGCACCAGTTGCCAGTGCAGGCATTGCCAGATCGATCAACGTGTTATCCAGTGCTTTGTCAAGGCCATGATCCTGTTGATGCATCTGGTAGGCGCCCAGAAAATTCTCTGGCTGTTTTGCTGGCTCCAGCAACGCTGACAGATCCAGGCCATCAGATTTCCAATGTCTGAGAGCATCATCAACCTTTAGTGCATCGACCCGTCCGACCATGTCATTGTAGGTTCTAAAGCCCAGTTCAGCCATAATCATTCGAAGCTCTTTGGCAACCATGAACAGGTAATTGACCACATGCTCAGGTTGGCCAGTGAATTTCCTGCGCAGCTCCTTGTCCTGTGTCGCAATCCCGACGGGACACGTATTCAGGTGGCACTTTCTCATCATGATGCACCCCAATGCAATCAATGGGGCCGTGGCAAATCCTATTTCCTCTGCGCCGAGCATGGCGGCAATCGCTACATCCCGGCCGGTCTTTATCTGCCCGTCTGTCTGCAGGACCACGCGCGATCGCAAGTTGTTGAGAACCAGTGTCTGGTGCGTCTCCGCCAGGCCCAGCTCCCAGGGAATGCCCGCGTGTTTTATTGAGGTCAGGGGAGATGCACCCGTACCACCGGAGTCCCCGGCTATGACGATGTGATCAGCCAATGCCTTGGTCACACCGGCAGCAACCGTACCGACGCCGACCTCTGCGCCCAACTTGACACTGATCCGGGCATCGGGGTTGGCGTTCTTCAGATCATGGATCAGTTGCGCCATGTCTTCGATGGAATAGATATCATGATGAGGAGGTGGACTGATCAGGCCTACGCCCGGTGTCGAGTGGCGTAACTTTGCGATGTAGTCATCGACTTTTGTACCGGGCAGCTCACCGCCCTCACCTGGTTTGGCACCTTGTATTATCTTGATCTGCAGTTCATCGGCATTGCTCAGGTAGTTGATGGTCACTCCAAATCGGCCACTGGCCACCTGCTTGATGGCGGAGCGTTTCGAATCACCATTAGCCAGGGGAATGAAACGCCTGGCATCTTCCCCGCCTTCACCGGTATTTGATTTGCCACCCATTCTGTTCATGGCTATGGCCAACGTCTCATGCGCCTCTGCACTGATACTGCCGAAGCTCATGGCACCGGTGGCGAAGCGCTTGACAATCTCCGTTGCCGGCTCTACCTCATCGATGGAGATAGAGCCACCGTTGACACGGGTATCGAATTGCAGCAGGCCGCGCAACGTGGCATTGCGCGTATTCTCATCATTGCTCTGCCGGGCAAATCTCCAGTAGGCATCCTCGCTGTTGTCGCGTGCTGCTAACTGGAGACTGGCGATCGAGGCAGGTTCCCACATATGGGCATCGCCATGCTTTCGCCAGTGAAAATCCCCGGGGTTGGGCAACAGTGTTGCAGATGGCATGTTCCGTTCAGGATAACCGAGTCGATGGCGTCGTTGCAGCTCCTCGGCGATGACGTTTAGATCGGCGCCTTCAACCCTGCTGGCTGCACCGACAAAGGCCAGTTCGACGACATCCGCAGCCAATCCAACGATCTCGAAAATCTGTGCCCCCTTGTAGGACTGAAGTGTGGAGATACCCATCTTGCCCATGACTTTCAGAATGCCTTTACCGGCAGCCTTCCTGTAGGCTTCGACGATATCCTCATCGGAGCTGATCTGGTCTGACTGATCGAAGTCACCGGCAGCCCTGGCGTGCCAGAGTGCTTCAAAGGCGAGGTAGGGATTGATAGCGTCAGCACCGAAACCCGCCAGCAGACAGTGGTGGTGAACTTCCCTTGCTTCTCCGGTTTCCAGCACCAGCCCGATACGGGTTCGCTCATGACGGGCGATCAGATGGTGGTGAACGGCACCCACGGCCAATAGCGCACTGATCGGCACCCGTTGATCACTGATGCCGCGGTCCGACAGGATGATCAGACTGTTGCCATCGGCTATGGCCTGGGAGGCTTCCCTGTTGATGCGTTCAATGGCTGACACCAGACCTGATTTTCCCGAGCCAGCAGGGTAGGTAATATCGATGTTTCTCGATGTCCAGCCGCGATGGTTAAGCGTCTTCAGGGAGGCCAGTTCCGCGTTGCTGAGTATCGGATGTGGAATATTCAGCCGATGCGCGTGGTTTTCGGTAGCGCCCAGTAGATTACCCTCAGGTCCGATAAAGCAGCCGAGGGCCATGATGACCTCTTCACGTATCGCATCAATGGCCGGATTGGTAACCTGGGCGAATCGCTGCTTGAAATAATCATACAACATGCGTGGTTTCGTCGAGATGACGGCCAGCGCAGCATCGTTACCCATCGAGCCCACAGGGTCACGCAGTTCGGTGACCATGGGTATCAGCATGAACTGTAGAGTCTCCTGGGTATAACCGAATGCCTGCATACGCTGAGTCAATGAGTCTGCGCAGAGCCCTTGCGCAGTCCCGGGGGGCAGTTCAGTCAGCTCCAGTCTCTGTTCTCTGAGCCACTCGCCGTAGGGCTGTCGACCGGCAATCTCCTGCTTGAGCTCGCTGTCGGGAATCATCCGCCCATTCTTGAAATCGATCAGGAACATGCGCCCGGGCCGTAGTCTGCCTTTCTCGATGATGGTGGCCGGATCCACATCCACCACGCCCACTTCAGAGGCCATGATGCACTTATCATCCGTGGTGATGTAGTAACGCGATGGACGCAGGCCATTTCGATCCAGAACCGCGCCAATATAGTTCCCATCGGTGAATGCGATGGATGCCGGGCCATCCCAAGGCTCCATCAGGCAGGAATGATACTCGTAAAAATCACGCTTGAGCGTCGGCATATTTGCGTGATGCTGCCAGGCTTCGGGAATCATCATCATTACGGCTTCGTGCAGGGTCCGTCCGTTCATCAGCAGAAATTCAAGCACATTATCGAAGGTTCCCGAATCCGAGCGTTCAGGTGATACCACTGGAAAGAGATCTTTCAGATCATCTCCGAATGCCTCGCTGACCAGAGTGCCCTCGCGCGAGTTCATCGCATTGATATTGCCAAGCAGAGTGTTGATTTCCCCGTTATGGCTCATGAATCGATTGGGCTGTGCACGATCCCATGACGGAAACGTATTGGTACTGAAGCGTGAATGCACCATGGCCAGGTGCGTCTCGTAATCATCCTGCTGCAGATCAAGGTAAAACGGGAACAACTGGTGCGGCGTGAGCATGCCTTTGTAGACGATGACACGGGATGACAGCGAACAGATATAAAAGAAGCTCTCAGCAGCTATGACGCCTTCCAGGCGCAGTTGACCGGTTGCACGTTTGCGGATCAGGTAGAGTTTCCGCTCGAAAATTTCCTGCCCGGCAGGCCCATCGGTTGCCTCCCCTGGCCTTTTGCCGGCACCGATTATCAATTGCTGCATGACGGGCATGACGGCACGCGCAGCATTGCCTATGTTCGCGCCATCTGGATCGATGGGCAGGTCACGCCAACCGATGAGATGCTGGCCCTCAGCCTCAATCTCACGGTTGATGATCTCGCGACAGTGGTCCTGCTCGACCGGGTCGCGCGGAAGGAATACGATACCGGCGCCGTAGCCTCCGGGCTCGGGCAATTCCATATTGAACGATTCACGGACAACTGCCTTGAGCTGCCGGTGCGGGATTGCAGTAAGTATGCCTGCACCGTCCCCGGTATTGACTTCGAAACCCACACCGCCTCGGTGCTCCATGCAGCAATTCATGCGTTGCGCATCGAGCAGGATCTGATGGCTCGGCCTGCCCTTGATATCGCAGACAAATCCTATGCCGCAGCTATCTCTTTCCAGAGCTGGATCGTAAAGGCCGTGCGCCGGTGGAAAGTACTTGTACATTATGCTAGCCCGTAAAAATCGCAGATTTCGGTGCTGGCAAACTAGAGGTATTAACGGCTGCAATACACCCCTTGATGCATGCAATCACGCGCGACAAAAATCGTCCAGGCCGCAGATTTGACCCACGGCCCACAAAGCTCATTTACGCGGCACTTACCCCTGGCAGCCAACCCGAGCACGCTACTGTCTATAGTTTGCTTTGGGAAAACCTGGAAAGCTCAAGTGTCCAGTCAGACAAGTAGCTTGAGTCCACCACCTCACTATACTGTAATCCGTGGCCGCGTGACTAGTCTTTGGGCAGAATTAATCGGCCAAGCCACTGAAATATCGACGAAAAATGTGAGCTGGGACTTGTCATAACACATCCGCTGCGCTTCACCGATCCACAGACATGGCATCAGTAGCGCACGCGTGCCACGCGCCGCAATTCATCCGGGCTTGTTGTCGGCAGACCAAAGAATTCCAGGTAGGCCGGTATCTGTTCGAACAACATATCGGTACCGATCTGAATCGAACATCCTCGCGCCCTGGCCGCTGTGAGGAACGCAGTATCCGCCTGCTTCATCACCACCTCCCCGACAAAACAGTCGGGTGAAATCCGATCGATGTCTACGGGCATGGCATCGCCAGCATCCATTCCCAGCGGCGTCGCATTGACTACGATTTCCCAACCTGCTGGATCATTTGAGCCGGCAGTGAGCGCGAGATGCGGAAAATGATGGCGCAGCCTGTGCGCAAGCTGATTTGTCGCTGCAGAGTTGACATCAAACAAACCCAGTCGTGCCGCTCCGGCTTCTGCCAGAGCCGCAGCGATAGCGGATCCGACACCGCCGGAACCAACGATCAACGCAGATGCACCACGGATAGTGCGCCCCTTGCGCAACAATCCGCGCGTAAATCCTTGACCGTCGAACATATCGCCGATGAGTCGCCCATCCTCACTGCGCCTGATTGCATTACAGGCTCCACAAATCCTGGCAGTGGTACTGACCTCGTCCAGTAGTGCCACACTCGTCACCTTGTGTGGCATGGTGATCACTGCGCCGATAAAGTTGCGTAATCGCGTTACCAGCGGGAGAAACTCCGCGTAGTCGGACGCCTCACAGCCCATCGGCATGACAACCGCGTCTATGTCGCAGGCCTGAAAGTATGGGTTATAAATCATCGGCGCCCGGAAACTTTCGGTAGGAACACCGATATGCGCAATCAGTTTCGTGTGGCCGGAAATAAGCTGCGTCATGCCACAGGCGCACCGATGGCACCGGGTATTTCGTAATGCTGTGTCCTTGAAGAATGCAACTGGGTGGCCATCACGATGAATTTGATAATAGCAAAACCGACGGGGCCACAGGTGAACGCTGAGGGAGATGCCTAGCAGAGTTTTCCCGCTCCTGTAGAACACTTACTATTGGTTGCAGCAGAAAATTGGGGGTAAAGGTCAGGATTCGCATCGACTGCACATGCCAATTTATTGACCGTTCTCCGGTTCATCCCGAATGCCGCAGTCGGGAGGCTCACCTGGTTATCGTGGTCACCTTACGAACGCCAGGCCTCAGTGCTCCCCTGAAACTGCTTCAGTCCAGTCTGTATCTGCTATCTTTCCTGATCTGTTATCTTTCCCGATATGGTGTCTTTCCTAATCCGTTATCTTTCCTGAAACTGCCAGGCTCGGAGTAGCGCTTCATACGGTCAGGTGAGCTGTCTAGGCATCAATCACACAGCATCGGGTAAATTGAACACCATCAACAAGGAGTGCAGTGATCAATGAATGTCAAGTATTTCATCCTCATCGGTCTCCTGGGTTTTTCGAGCAGTCTGTTTGCGGATAAGAAAACAACGGTATCGGTGATGACCCAGAACCAGTACCTGG
>JABDKN010000263.1 GCA_013002205.1 Granulosicoccus sp. | reverse complement strand
TGATCATGCTGCGTTGAACCGGGTGGCTCGTGGCACGCAAACGGTATCGGTCTGGAAAGACTCGCGTGAGCTTGGCAAGAGTGCGGTAAACGTTGCCACGATGCTGGCAGAGGGCACCGCCATGGCTGAAATACCCGGTGCCGTCCAGTGGAGCGGAGGTCCTAACGGTGTCGACTTGAGTGCTATCTTCCTGGCACCGATTCCCATCACGCAGGACAACCTGGATGTCGTCATCGATGCCGGTTGGATCAGTAAGGACAAGGTCTGCGAAGGTGCTGCAGAAACGGTGTCTGCCTGTGAGTAATTCCGGAATGACATAGCAGTAAACGAGGGGTGGCAGCATGGCCAGGTGTTGTCGCCCTTTTTTCATCCCCTGATGTCACGAGCCAGCAATGAATGAATCAAGCCCGACAGAGGCGGTACAACAAGGTGCCCGGCAGAGTCACGAATCCGCCATCGCACGTTTTTTCCGGGCCACCGAGGTGGACACCCGCATGCTGGGCATGCTCGGTGCGCTGTTCCTGATCTGGATCGTATTCCATCTTCTGTCAGACGGTCGCTTCCTGACGCCGCGCAATCTGTGGAACCTCTCAGTCCAGAGCTCCTCGGTGGCCATCATGTCCACGGGGATGGTCCTCGTCATCGTGACCCGGCACATAGACCTGTCAGTCGGATCCATTCTCGGATTCGTCGCCATGATCATGGGTGTCTCGCAGATCGGGTTGCTGTCCGACATGCTTGGTTCGGGCAGTCCATTCATCTGGGTCACGGCGCTGGCCATCGGCATTGCCTTTGGTGCAGCCATCGGCGGCTTGCATGGTTTTGTCATCGCCTACCTGGGCGTGCCGGCTTTTATCGTGACACTGGGTGGTCTGCTGGTGTGGCGCGGTGCGGCCTGGTGGGTTACTTCCGGTCAGACCGTGGCACCCATGGACCCGACATTCCGGCTGATGGGCGGTGGGCCCTACGGGGCCATCGGTGCATTCTGGAGCTGGGTGGTGGCGGCCATCGCCTGTACCGGAATCGTGGCGATGATCGTCATGGGTCGGCGTAACCGAACCCGCTTCAATTTCCCCCTGAGGCCCATTTGGGCGGAACTGACGCTGGCAGGCGTGGGTTGCGCCGCCGTACTTGGAGCAGTCGCGGTGGCCAACAGCTACCCATGGCCGTCAGGTATCGTCAGGCGCTATGCACAGAGTAACAACATCGCAATTCCTGAAGGCGGCCTGTTCATTGCGCACGGCATAGCCATACCAGTACTGATGGCAGTTTGTGTGGGCATCATCATGACCTTCATTGCCACCCGTACCCGTTTCGGCCGGTATGTGTTTGCCATGGGGGGAAATCCGGAGGCGGCCGAACTGGCCGGTATCAACACCCGCTGGGTCACCATGAAGATCTTCATCCTGATGGGTATGTTGTGCGCCATCGCCGGTGCCATATCTACGGCCCGCCTCAATGCATCCACCAACGCCCAGGGGACTCTGGACGAGTTGCTGGTCATTGCCGCGGCAGTCATCGGCGGTACCTCGCTTGGTGGCGGTATCGGTACCATCGTTGGCGCCATGATCGGTGCGGTGGTCATGCAGTCACTGCAGAGCGGTATGGTGCTGATGGGCGTCGATGCGCCATTCCAGAACGTGGTCGTGGGTATAGTGCTGGTGCTGGCCGTGTGGCTCGACGGCCTGTATCGCAGGCGAACGGTGTAGGCGACCTATGGAGAATTCAACCATGCAGACTGATATTGTCAAGGTCGTGGAGATGGAGGACTGCTCCATCTCCTTTGGCGGTATCCATGCGGTCGATCACGCCTCTCTGGACTTGCACAATGGTGAGGTAGTGGCCTTGCTCGGTCACAACGGGGCGGGCAAATCCACGTTCATCAAGTTGCTCTCGGGTGCCTACAAGCGCGATGGTGGTTCCATTCGTATACGCGGTGAACAGGCGGACATCAACAACCCGCGTGATGCCAAGGCCTACGGTATCGAGACCATCTACCAGACCCTGGCACTTGCCGACAATGTCGATACGGCGGCAAACCTGTATTTGGGGCGGGAATTACGAACCATGTGGGGGACGCTGGATGATGTTGCCATGGAGGCAAAGGCACGCGAGGTCATGGGTCGCCTGAATCCCCGGTTCCAGCGGTTCAAGGAGCCGGTCAAGGCCCTGTCCGGCGGGCAGCGTCAATCGGTGGCCATCGCGCGAGCGATACTGTTCAATGCGCAGATCCTGATCATGGATGAACCCACGGCAGCGCTCGGACCCCAGGAGACGGCCCAGGTCGGCGAACTCATCAAACAGCTCAAGGCAGATGGCATCAGCATCTTCCTGATCAGCCACGACATCGAGGATGTCTTCGATCTGGCTGATCGCGTTGCGGTGATGAAGAACGGTCAGATGGTCGGGACGGCAGCGGTAAGCGATGTCACTCGCGACGAGGTGCTGGGCATGATCATTCTGGGCAAGTGTCCTCCGGGTGCCACCCCCGGTCCCGGTGCCATGGACGCGCAATGAAATCGGTCCGCGTCACTGGCCTGTGAGCTGATCAGGGGCGGATTTACTGACACACTAAAATGGAGCGACACGGGGTATGAGTACAGGATTTTTTGGTGATATCGATCGCATTCGGTACCAGGGACCAGAGAGTACCGACCCGCTGACATTTCGCCATTACCAGCCCGACGAGCTGGTGATGGGTAAACGGCTTGAAGATCACCTGCGATTTGCCGTGTGCTACTGGCACAGCTTCGTCTGGCCAGGGGGGGATCCCTTCGGTGGCCAGACCTTTGAACGCCCATGGTTCGGCGAAACCATCGAACACGCCAAGCTCAAGGCTGACGTTGCCTTTGAAATGTTCTCAGCCCTGGGTGTGCCCTATTTCTGCTTTCATGATGCCGACATCCGGCCAGAAGGCAAATCGTTTGCCGAGAACACGAAAAATCTGCAGACCATGGTGGAGTATCTGGGTCGCAAGATGGATGACACGGGTGTCAAGCTGCTCTGGGGTACTGCCAACCTGTTCTCGCATCGCCGCTACATGAGTGGCGCCTCAACCAATCCGGATCCGGAGGTATTTGCCTTCTCGGCAGCCACCGTGAAGACCTGCATCGATGCCACTGCCAGGCTGGGCGGGGAAAACTATGTGCTGTGGGGTGGACGTGAAGGCTACGAAACTTTGCTCAATACCGACCTGGGGCGCGAGCTGGATCAGCTGGGCAGATTTCTGAACCTGGTAGTCGAATACAAGCACAAGATCGGTTTCAAGGGAACAATCCTGATCGAGCCCAAGCCACAGGAACCCACCAAGCACCAGTATGACTATGATGTCGCGACGGTGTACGGATTTCTCAAGCGCTACGGTCTGGAAAAGGAAGTCAAAGTGAATATCGAACAGGGTCATGCCATCCTGGCCGGCCATTCCTTCGAGCACGAACTGGCGCTGGCTGCTGCACTGGGAATCTTCGGTTCGATCGATATGAATCGTAATGATTATCAGTCGGGATGGGACACCGACCAGTTTCCTAATAATGTCCCGGAGATGGCGATCGCCTATTATCAGATACTCAAGGCCGGGGGCTTCACGACCGGGGGTACCAATTTCGATGCCAAACTACGCCGCCAGTCCATCGATCCGGAGGACTTGCTGATCGCCCACATAGGGGGCATGGATTGTTGTGCCAGAGGCCTCAAAGCAGCGGCCAGGCTGGTCGAGGATAGGGCCTTGTCTGAGCCTTTGGAGGAACGTTATGCCGGCTGGGAGGACAAAATACCCGGACAAATGCTCAAAGGTTCGATGGGATTAGCTGACATCGAGGCGTATGTCTTGCAAAATGATGTCAACCCTCAGCCGGTATCGGGAAGGCAGGAGAAGCTTGAAAACATTGTCAATCGTTACGTCTAGACGCTGGATTACCAGCTGCTGCGGTAGCATCGCCATCGCCCTGATGCAGATGTCCCTGCCCGTGTACGCCGAGCTGGCCATCTGCACGACACCACAGCGGCCGGTGTGTCCGCTTGCCCTGGAGCAACCTGCAGAGCGGGAGTTTACCTTCTCGCGGCTGATTTTCGAGGATAACAACTCGGCTATCGAAAATCTGGGAGACCGCATCGGCTATCCACACTGGCAGGCAGACTGCTCGGAGTCAGAGCCACATTTCATCGCGGCCCTGAAGCGCCTTACCCGTCTGGACACCAATGACCAGAGTCAGTCAATCTCGCTGTTGAACGAACGCATATACGACTACCCGATGCTGTATGTCGTCGAGGCAGGCTTTGCCTCGTTCAGCCAGTCCGAGGCCGATGCGCTTCGCGAGTACCTGTTGCGGGGAGGATTTCTGCTGGTCGATGACTTTCATGGTTCCTACCAGTGGGAGGAATTCGAACGCTGGATGGGCCAGGTGTTTCCGGACCGCACAGTGGTGGAAATCCCGCCAACGCACGAAATATTCAATGTCCACTTTGCGATTGACGAATTCATCCAGATACCCGGTCTGCGTGCCCTGTGCCTCAATCCCGGTGAAACCTGGGAATTGCCGATCATGAAGTCATCGGCCGTCAATGAGAGTAATGCATCCCGCCAGCAACCCCGATGGCGAGGCGTGCTCGATGACAACGGGCGAGTGATGGCCATCATCAACTGGAACATGGATCTGGGTGATGCGTGGGAGCACGCGGACATGGAAGAGTACAGTGCCCTGTACACGGCAACGGCCTATCGACTCGGCGTCAACTACGTGATATACGGCATGACCCACTGAGCTGTGGCATGACTCGCTGAGTGTGGCATGACCTGCAGAGTGTGGCATGACCCGCAGAGATCCCGGCCGCCTGTCAGCCCGCCGGGACGGTCGGGATGTGCAGTCCGACCATATGCTGCATGACGCGCAATACCTGGGTGCTGTAGCCGTATTCGTTGTCATACCAGACGTACAGCACACAGCGACTGCCCTCGACGATGGTTGCCACAGAATCGAATATGGCGGGTTCAGGCGTGCCAACGAAGTCGGTCGATACCACTTCGGTGCTATAGGAATAGTTTATCTGCTGGCTCAAGGCTGAATTGAAGGCGATCTCCCTGACATAGTCGTTCAACTCATCACGCGTCGTGGCCTTGAGCAGGTTCAGGTTGCACACGGCCATCGACACATTCGGTGTCGGGACGCGGATGGCATTACCGGTCAGTTTCCCCTCCAGTTCAGGCAGTGCCCTGGACACTGCCTGGGCTGCACCAGTTGATGTCAGCACCATGTTCAACGGCGCACTGCGTCCCCGACGATCGGCCGTGTGGTAATTGTCGATCAGATTCTGATCGTTGGTGTAGGAGTGGACCGTCTCGATATGACCATTCTGCACGCCGAACCGGTCGTTGATAATCTTCAGCACCGGGGTAATTGCATTGGTCGTACAGCTGGCTGCGCACACGATGGTATCGCTGTCATCGATCATGTCATCGTTGACGCCATATACGATGTTCTTTATTGCACCTCCGGCGGGTGCCGTCAACAGTACCTTGGTGGCACCCGCAGGCAGCAGATGCCGGCCCAGCCCTGCCTCATCCTTGAACACGCCCGTATTATCGACGATCAGTGCGTTTTCGATTCCGTAGTCCGTGTAATCGATATCCTCGGGCTGACTGGCATAGATTACCTTGATGAAGTTGCCGTTGGCGATGATGGCAGAGTTCTCGGCATCCACCGTGATGTGGCCGTTGAATGGCCCGTGAATGGAATCCCGGCGAAGCAGACTGGCACGCTTCTGCAAGTCGCCATCGCGTCCACCGCGCACGACGATGGCACGCAGCCGCAAGGGGTTACTGGAGGTGGTGCGCTCGATCAGCAGCCGAGCCAGAATCCTGCCGATGCGGCCGAATCCGTAGAGCACTACATCGCGTGGGTGCCGCAGTACCGAGGGCGCATCCGCAATGGATTCCAGTTGCCGTGCGATGGTTTGATGCAGGGCTTCTACCGTGTCTGACTGACCAGCCTGTCGGGCGTGGAAAGCCAGTTTCCCGATATCGATTCTTGAACTGCCCGGCTGCAGCGCCTCGATGATGTCAAGCACCGCACCGGTTTCTGACAACGCGACGTTCTCGCCCACCACCTGTTGCGCCTGCCGGTGAGCCTTGATGATGTCGATGGTAGACCCGTTCATCAGTTTGCGCCCGAACACCGTGATGATCACGCCCCGGTCTCTGTAGAGTGAACCGACCGCTGGAATCATGCGTTCGGCGAGGCCCTGCTCCTCGATGTAGGTCTTCAGATAGGTACTTGAGTCGGTCACATCGTCTCCCCGGCAGCGTCAAGGTGGGCAAAGTGCGGAATCGGATGCAGATGTTAGCGGCTGATGTCGGCGGAAACGTAAAATACTGACTATTAGCGCAGTTTTGACCTGTTCAGTTGTGAATGGGCTACATGAATCGCGTACTATTGAAGTTCGATCCTAACGGCATGATGCCGCGTCTAATGGAAACCATCGCCCCGTATCGATCACTGCGCCCGGGAGAGATGCTCAACTGGTATCGCATAGAGCGAATCCTGGGGCACGGTGGCTTCGGCGTGATCTATCTGGCCACCGATACCAACCTGCAACACCAGGTGGCCATCAAGGAGTACCGGCTACTGGTTCCCGCCGGCCGTGTGGATACGGCATCCGTTACCGAGGAACGACGGCAGCGTGCCAGCGAGGGCATGCAGCGCTTCATCGTGGAAGCACGTAATCTGGTGCGCTTCAATCATCCCAACATCGTCAGGGTGATGTCTGTCTTCGAACTCAACGATTCGGCCTATATGGTCATGGAGTTCGAAGCTGGGCAGGATCTGCGTGAATACCTGCGAATTCCGAAACATACCAGCGAGCTGGCACTGAAGAATCTGTTTGTGCCGATTTCGGAAGGTCTGGCAGAGGTGCATAAACACGGGTACGTACATCGTGACATCAAGCCTGCCAACATTCTGGTGCGAACTGACGAAACTCCGGTGTTGCTGGATTTCGGTTCCGCCAGGCCTGCGATGCCGGTCGATTCCAACACGCTGACCGCGCTGGTGTCCGCCGGGTATTCCGCGTTGGAGCAATACACGGGGGGCAGTGAACGGGAGCAGGGTCCCTGGACGGACATTTATTCACTGGGAGCCGTATTGTACTTTGCCATCAGTGGTGCAGATCCGGTGGACAGTGCCAAGCGCGGTACCGCGTTATTGAATGGCGGGAAGGATCCGCTGGTCCCGGCACGAATAATCGGCCAGGAGCGCTACTCCAGCGGGTTTCTGCAGGCGATTGACTGGGCGCTGGCAGTACGCATTGCCGACAGGCCACGACAGCTGTCCGAATGGATGGAGGTACTGCTGGGTAGCACTTTACGGAGAAAACCGACCCAGCGCATCGATTCG
The DNA here is from genome assembly GCA_013002205.1 of Granulosicoccus sp. Lineage (GTDB taxonomy): Bacteria > Pseudomonadota > Gammaproteobacteria > Granulosicoccales > Granulosicoccaceae > Granulosicoccus. The sequence goes on along the minus strand of JABDKN010000263.1, from coordinate 1,519 downwards.
ACGGACCAGGCGGTGCCGATGGATACGGGTGAACCGCTCGATCCGCTACATGGACCCTCGATGCGTGATAGGCCTGTACCGCGTAACGTCAACACCGCACGCGCAAGGCGATTCAGAGGTCGGCGTGCTATGCGGGTCGCCTGGGTGGTGCTGGCGCTCACAGTGGTGATCGCAGGCACCATGCTCTGGATACTGTCCGATGCGACCAACGGCGGCGACGTCACCACGGCCGACAGGCAACAGGCCGTGGTTATCGATGCCAGGGTTGCACAGACAAGGCCGGACGAGGATGCGGCAATGCGAAGTGCAGCAGAGAAGGCGGATACTGAAAAAATCACGCAACTGGCGCGAGAGAATGCGGAAGCGGCCGCGGCAGAGAAAACAGCTGCCGAGGCGCAGGCAGAGGCTGCCGCTCAGGCAAAGGCCGCAGCTCAGGCAGCGGCCAGGGTACAGGCAGCAGCGGCGGAGCAGGCCCGACGCGATTCCCAGGAAGCGGAAAGACGCGCACGCCTGCGGGCTCGGCGTATTCAGCTGGTCACCGCCCTCGAGCAGGCTTCCATATTGCTGGATCAGGGGCAGCTGGTCGAGGCACAGGCGGCACTGGACGAAGCCGCATCGATAGATCGTAATGATGCGACTCTGAAAACATTACGAAGCCGTTGGCGTACAGCCCTGATTGATTCGCAGATCCCCGTCAGTGACGAAGAGTTCGATCGTATGATCGAGCAATTCGACAAGTTGCGTCGTGCCCTTGAAAGCAACGATGTGGCAACTATGGAAGCACTCACCGATTCGTCCGACCAGAATGCACTGTTCAGGCAGCTGATGTCTCGATTTGCCAGTCTGGATATTCGAATCGATCGTATACGCGTGCGTAATGTCGACAAGACGATCTCGGCCAGGTTGCGTATCGAGACCATGATTCGCTCCAGTGGTGAGCGAGCCATTCCTTCGCCAGCCTACCAGGACAGGACGATAAGCAGCCGACGTATCGAGGGCCAGTGGTCACTGATCCAGTGGTAAAGCCGTGGCCGATATCTCCTCACGGGAGATCGTCAAGGCGCGCGAGTCGGCAAGCAGTCGCCGGTACAACAGCACGGCATCGAAGTATTTGCATGCGCCCTGAATACCCATCTCGCAAGGCTCCGGCTCATCGTAGCCGCGTTCCTCCGCAGCCAGCATCTGCTGGCGCAACCGGGAGGCTACCTCTTCGGCGTACTCACGCAGCAGTTGCTGAGACATCATGACGTTGCATGCCGCCTCGATCATCTCGGTGCGTCGTTCATGGTTCTCGCCTGAGCTTGTCGGTGTCCTCAGCCACATCTGGTAGCTCATCTCGTAGCGATGCCAGCCACCGTCCATATACAGGGCATCGGCTACCGCCCGACTCAGGGAGCCCTCATGCCGGCGCTCCACGGCCCCGCACTCACAACCGCGGCGATCACAGAAAGCGCGCCCCTCTGCCTGGCCAGGCACCTCGAACCAGGAGGCGTGAATACCAAATGGTAAACGCTGGATG
>JABDKN010000229.1 GCA_013002205.1 Granulosicoccus sp. | reverse complement strand
GGCTCAGGCTCAGGCTCAGGCTCAGGCGATTGGTCTGTTGCATCGATCAGCACCACCCAATCCTCTGCCAGTTCGCCGGGTGCTGGGCCAAGTGACAGGCTGCCGCCGGATACCAGGCGTTCGGCTTCGGCAAACCGGCCATTGCGAGGGTCAAACCAACGCAGACGGTAGGCGTTCTCTGGAAGCTCCAGCTGTCGACCATCGTTGCCATCCTGCATGTACAGCAGGTAGTGCTGAGCGCTCAACTCGAAGACCTGGTCGAGTTGATGGCCGCCGGTGAGCGCCCCGTCATTCGGTTTCATCAACTGAAACGGTACCTGTTCCTGTAGCAACTCCCTGGCGTACTTCATATAACGATACATAGGCTCAAAAGCCCTGAAGTTCTCCAGACCTATATCCCTGGAGTAGCGACCGAAATACCACTCGATATTGCCACCACTGAAATACACCGGGTAGAGAACCGCCTTGCGCATCTCGTCGATATTGTCAGTAGACAAGCCGAGATTTCCCGGACCTTGCTCATCCATGTCGATGACCCACGGCCAGCCGGCAGCAGTTGACCGGGTACGCCACTGCTCTGTGAATTCATCGGCCTTGTCCGGATGGAACTGGATGGATGTGATCTCGAAGTCGGTATTGCCGAGCAGGGGTTCATATTGCTCTGCCGGGTTGTCAACCCAGTGATGAACACCTATAGGGTGTGCGACCGGATCGATGCTTCGCAGGTAGGCGGCAAATGTCCGGTGCTGTTCATCGGTGAAACGACTCTCCTCCGACAGATTCCATTTCAGTGCGCTCAGGTAGCTGAAGCGTGCTACCAGTTCACGGTAGTAAAGTCGGCGCTGGATACCCAGAGTTCCTTCATCGAGCCACTGGGTGTTCCCTGTCTCCTGCTCACCCAGCACCATGTGGGCAGCCACTGCCCGTCGTTGCATGTGATCGAACACAAGGTTCCACTGGTAGAGTTTGGAGATGTCATAGTGCGTGTTGTCAAAGTGGCTGCCGCTGGTGCCAATGAATGGATAGACATCCCGGCCGTCACCACCGAGGTTCATCATCAGCATATAGATGGAGTTGACGCCCTGGGACGACAGATAGTTGACTGCACCGATGATGCCCTTGCTGTCGACGTCCGTATCGGCACTGGTAAATAGTGGGTCTCCTGTCTGCCAGTCCTCGATGTGTGGCTGATAGGCGTGCAACTGATTGGGCAGACTGCCCGGGCGTACTCCGCCGGATTGTTTGACCGTGTTATCGAAGCCTGCATAGCCCAGGAAGTTTTCCGGACTATCGACACCGCCCTTGATCCAGTAAGTGCCGTCTGCAAACTGCAGGTAGTGTTCACCGACGTAGTAAAGCGGTCCTTTGGACAGAAACCCCGGAGCTGCGGGATCCATGGTGCCGATCTGGAAGGTGCCGGTATCACCGTGTGATGGCAGCGCGACTCCTGTGGCATCCAGACCCGCCACAGCAATATTGTCACCCTGTTGCAGTCGTACCGCATACTGCCATTCACCTGCCTCATCCGGGGTAAAGCGAACCTTCCACAGCTTACCGGTCCCGCCGCCCTGGCCGTCGCCTGCGAAGAATCCGGGGAACTGCCGGATACCGCCCGACGGTGAGGTCAGGATCACATCCAGCCGGATGTCCAGAAACGGGTTTGGAGATTCAGCGTGTTCGTGGCTCGGCGGACCTTCAACGATAAGCTCGTGCGGCTGCCAGAGGCGATGACTGCCTTGAATGGAGGCAGCCGACACCGGCATCGCCGGCATCAGGTTCAATGCCAGGGCAATAATCAAAGTTGTCTGTCGCACGACCAGTTCTCCTTTCTCTAGAGGTGTAGCGGCAGGCAGATGATCGGGATGAAGGGCAGGTTCAATGCAGAGGGGCAGGTGTGTGTTCCGTGGCCGGCACCTGTTCACCATGGATGCGATTTGACGTCAATGGACGTACACTGTGTCGGTCTACTGACACAGACACTCCACGGATTGTCAAAGATTGATACTGGATCTGGCTATGAACAATGGTTTTCTCATATTCATCATCGTGCTCGAGGCGGTTGCCATCGTCTGGCTGCTGACCAGGTTGAAGCACCACCAGAGACTGGAGAGGCAGTCAGTTGCTCAGGCTGAGCCGCCGCAGGCCACGCCATCGAATACGACCGAGCGTGCACACAAACCAACATCCGGTGTGGCAGGAGCGGTAGCTGCAGCCCTGACTGCGCCACCACCGGGCACCGACGACGACTTGCTGGATATGCCTGGTGTAGAGACCGAAGTCAACATCGAGGAGGCCAAGCGGGTACAACTGGTCATGGCTCGATGTCACTATGCCCAGTTCTATCTGGAGCAGCTGGATGATGACTATGAACGCGGCCAGTTCAAGCATATTGTCGATGGCTGCAAGAACACGGCTGCTGGAATAAGCGACCCGTTTTTCAAAGCCAGTGCCTTGCAACCTTTGATTATGCTGCTGGACGAGGCTGGATGGAATTCCGAGCGTGACAAACTGCTTGCAGAGGTGAATGATGACATCATTCGCCAGAGGATCATGGAGGAGCTCGCTGCAGAGGAAGTCTCCTGATGGGCAATTGTTGCAGGTAATCCTGTCGGCTCAGTCAACCTCTTTGTGAATATAGAAGCCGCTTTAAAGTCGCCTGCGGCTCGCGCTCAAGCGATATTACAGGCCGTGGACTCGACTATTTCGGGTTGGCCTTCGGGCAAAGCTCACCTGGTAAACAGATCGTCGACGATAACGGCGAGCACCGCCACGCAATCCCCCGATTTGACCAGCCCTGGAAAGTGCCTTGCGCTGAGAATACCGTTTCGTTTCGCGTGATATTCAATCGGTGGCAGACCGGTTCTCTGCGTTGACCAGACTCTGGCGATCAGATCCCCCGTTTCCATGCTCTCGCCAAGATCGACGACTGGTTCCAGCAAACCATCATGTTCGGCAAATACGAAACAATCGGCATCGGGCATGTCCAGCTGGATGGTCGGGCCTGACTCCGGTTCGCCGCCGAGAATGCCTGCGTGCTTGAGGAAATTTCGGACACCCCTGCGGGCAATGGCAACTGTATGCGCGGTTGCCGTGCCGCCCCCGCCCAACTCCGTCGACACGAATACCTTGCCCTGATTCTCAACCGCAGAGTCATACATGCCGACGTTGTCGATTTCCAGCAGTTTCATGGAATAAGGTGCATTGAAGGCCTGCATGGCAGCCAGGCAAGCTGACTCCTGCAGTGGATCATCCAGTGCGTGTGCACAGGCAAATGGGACGAAATCCAGGGTCTTGCCACCGGAATGAAAATCCAGTACGAAATCCGCCATCGGAATGAGCGTACGCTGGAAATAGTCCGCAATCTTTTCCGAGACCGTGCCGTCAGGCTTTCCGGGAAATGTCCGGTTGAGATTACCCTTGTCAATCGGTGAGGTACGCGTGCCGGCAAGAAAGGCCGGGTAGTTGAAGGCGGGTACGATGATGATCATGCCCTGTAGCTCATCGTGTTCGACCGATACGGCAAGCTCGTGCAAGGCTATGGGGCCTTCATACTCATCGCCGTGATTGCCCCCGGTCAGCAAAGCGACGGGTCCAGGCCCATTCCGGATGACGCTCAGGGGAATCATCACATTGCCCCAGGCCGAATCGTCGCGGCTGTAGGGAAGTCGCAAAAAGCCGTGATGCACCCCGTCCTGGTCAAACGGTACGGTTGGCGAGACGGGGCTTGGTTTCATTGAGTTGATTGGCACATTGAGATGGCTTCGATATGGCTTCAACCAGGGTCATACACTCTCGTTGCCTCAGGGTCTTCGAACGAAGGTGTCAGTGCTTGCAGTTCAAGCCACAGTCCATCGGGTATGACGGCCTGCGCCCACTCCAGGGTCTGCTCGACACGTTCCGGGTGCGTCACACCACAGATGGTGGACGCAATTCGCGGCTCCTTGAGTGAGAATTGCAGTGCTACGGCGCCGACAGGGACGTCGTATTTTTCACACACAGCCTCAATCCGACGCACCGGATTCAACATGTCCTGATCCGCTTCCTGATAAACATACCGTGGGTGCAGCGCACTTCCCTTTGCCAGTACACCACCTGCATAGGGGGCTGCGTTGAGTATGCAGATACCGCGCTGTATAGCCAGATCGAACATGGTCGCAGCATTTCTGTTGACCAGGGTGTAGCGATTGTGACTGATCAGGGCATCGAAATCCCAATCCCTGAGCAAAGGCATCATGATGTCCACATTGCCCGCCGCCAGCCCGATTGCCGTACACAGACCTTCTTCCTTCATCCTGAACAGCTCTGGCAGTGCACCGTTGGCAGCTGTAATTTCCTCCACCGAGGCGGCATGTTCCGGGTCGTGAAGATGCAGAAGATCAACCCGGTCCACGTTCAAAGCCTGCAGGCTCTGTTCAAGTGATTCGCGAGCTCGACCGCCATCGAAACGTCCGCTGTGCATATCCCTGTCCAGTTTGGTTGACAGGATGGCGCTCTCGGGCAGGCCACCCAGTGACCTGATGACATGCCCGATACGCTCCTCGCTGCGCCCGTCACCGTAGTTGCGTGAAGTATCCAGGAAGGGGAACGGGCCAGTCAGGATGTGTTCGATAGTCGCGTAGGCGCGTTCCTCGGGTGTGTTGTAGCCGTAGGTTCCCGGCATATCACCAAGGCCCGAGGTGCCGAAACAGAGTTTCGGAATGGCGAGGCCGGAGTCACCCAGAGCTGTCCTGTCGTCTAACATTGCCATGTCATCTGCCTCTGGCCATAAGCCCACCCAAGATAAAGAGCATACCGCCAGGTGTCGTGCGCATGCAAGATCCTGCGCAGATAGGTTGGCAGATCTCCGGTTTCACCCACGCCCTCCGTGCTGCGTGGTGCATAGGACGACAAGCGCACTTCTGGCGGGTACACTGGTTCAGTCGACAGGATTGGAGTGAAGCAATGACAGTGAATGAATGGGTACGGGTGTTATCGTTATCGATTGCGGTATTGGTAACTTCGATGGTGACGCCAGTGGCAGCCGATGAGACGACCGCTCACAAGGTGGTCATCCATGTTGACGAGAATGATCCGCAGAGAATGAACCTGGCATTGAACAATGTGGCCAATATCAATAAATATTACGATTCATTGGGTGAGTCGATTCAGATTGAGCTGGTGGCCTATGGTCCTGGCCTGCACATGTTTCGGGAAGATACCTCGCCGGTAAAGGATCGCCTGTCCGTCATGGCGCTGGAGATGGAAAACCTGACCTTGTCCGCATGCGGTAATACGCACGCCAACATGACTAAAAAGGCCGGAAAACCAGTGTTGTTGATCGAAGAGGCGCACATGGTCCCCTCGGGTGTCGTTCAATTGATATCCCTCCAGGAACAGGGATATGCCTACGTACGTCCCTGATTCGAAGATGTACAGAATTGCACCATCCATCCTCTCTGCCGATTTTGCAGCATTGGGAGAAGAAGTTCGAAGCGTCATCGCCGCAGGCGCTGACTGGATCCACTTTGATGTGATGGATAACCATTACGTGCCCAACCTGACGATCGGGCCGTCAGTGGCTGCGGCCATCAAGCCTCATTGTGTTACCGCGTCGGGGGACTCTGTTCCACTGGACGTACATCTGATGGTGCAACCGGTCGACGACCTGGCCAGTGCATTCGCAGCAGCAGGAGCGGATCTGATCACCTTTCATCCGGATGCAGAGCGGCACGTGGACAGGACACTCCAGTTGATCCGAGATGCCGGGTGCCAGGCAGGCCTGGTGTTCAATCCTGCCATGCCTCTGAGCATTCTCGAATGGACCATCGACAAGCTCGACATCATTCTGCTGATGAGCGTCAACCCCGGCTTCGGGGGTCAGCGTTTCATCGATCACACACTACGAAAAGTGGAAGCCGCGCGAAAACTGATCGATGCCAGCGGTCGTGATATTCGACTGGAAGTGGACGGCGGAATCAATGTGGATAACATTGCCAGGGTGGCTGCTGCGGGTGCCGACACCTTCGTGGCCGGGAGCGCCATCTTCAATCAGCCCGACTACAGGCAGGTCATCGATGCGATGAGAGGGGCATTGCACGGTTCATGACCGGTACATGATTGCCCGGTGAACCACATGGAACTTGTTGCAATCGACCTGGACGGCACGCTGGTGGACTCGGTCAAGGATCTTCACCAGGCAGTCAACACCATGCAGGCAGCGTTGTCGCGGCACATCTCCGATGAGGACGACGTGCGGCATTGGGTGGGCAATGGTATCGAGCGGCTTGTGCATCGCGCCTTGACGGGTGACATGCTGCAGAATGCCGACGCTGTCCTGTTCGAGCATGCCATGGTGATTTTTCGCCAGGCCTATGCCAACGTCAATGGTCATTATTCGAGTCTGTATCCCGGTGTGCGGCAGGGACTGGAATGGATGGCGTCACTGGGAGTGCCGATGGTCATGGTAACCAACAAGGCGTCGGCCTTTTCCCGGCCATTGCTCAAACATCTGGCAATCGACAAATACTTTGCGCACCAGATTGGCGGCGACGATGTTACGGCGAAGAAGCCCTCTGCCGAGCCCCTGTTGCTGGCGGCCAGTCTATGTTCCGCCACGCCACAACGCAGCCTGTTGATCGGGGATTCCATCGCCGATTTCCAGGCGGCTCGTGCGGCAGGCTTTGCCTGCATCGGCGTAAGCTATGGCTACAACCACGGCCGGGCGGTGCGCTCGCTGGACAGCAACCTGGCACCTGATGCCGTCATCGATTCATTCCTTGAATTACCGGCACAATTTGCGCGACTACAGCGCGGCTGGGTGTGATTCAGACCGCGTTCTCACCTGCCGGGTCGGTGCGCCACTGTTGTATGCCGAATTGGTATTTCAAGGGTAGTCCAGTACGGAGCGGCATCATGATGCATGATTCATCAGTACTACCCGCATAAATAGCGCCTGGAGCACCGGACCGAGGTCCGGTAACCGATCCGCGTCTGGTGGACGCGAAGTCTATCTGGCATGATGCAAAGAGACGTCTGTGTCTGCGGTTCAATCACCGACGATTGCCGTGACACATCACGTTCCTGTAACCACGGAGGAATTCACCGCATGAAAAGAACGATTGCCATTACAACCACAGCGTTTGCGTTACTCGGCGCTCTGTCGGGCACCGCGCTGGCGGCCGACAAGCTCAACTACTACTGCAGTGCACAGCCAGACTGGTGCGATTTAATGGCCAAAGGATTCGAGGAGGCCACGGGTATCCAGGTCAACATGACCCGCAAATCATCGGGGGAGACCATGGCGCAGATCAAGGCCGAGTCCAGTAACCCGAAGGGCGATATCTGGTGGGGTGGTACCGGGGATCCGCATCTGCAGGCCGCCGAAGAAGGCCTGACCGAGCCCTATGTGTCGCCCATGCGCGGTGAGCTACACGACTGGGCTCTCAGCCAGGCTGCATCTGGCAACGATGCCACCATTGGCATCTATTCCGGTGCCCTGGGCTATGGCTACAATGAAGAGGTATTGCAGGCCAACAATCTGCCAGAACCTGCGTGCTGGAAGGACTTGCTCAAGCCCGAGTACAAGGGTCATGTACAGATGGCCAATCCGAATTCATCCGGTACCGCCTACACGACTCTGGCAACCATCGTTCAGCTATTCGGTGAGGATGAAGGTTTCGAGTTCATGAAAGCCCTGCACAAGAACATCAACCAGTACACGAAGTCAGGGTCTGCACCGATCAAGGCGGCAGCCCGCGGGGAGAGCACGATTGGCATCGTCTTCATGCACGATGCCGTCGCCCAGGCAGCGGCAGGCTTTCCGATCAAGGTAGTGGCTCCGTGCGAGGGTACCGGTTACGAGATCGGTGGCATGAGCATCATCAAGGGCGCGCGTAACCCCGACAGTGCGCAGAAGTTCTATGACTGGGCATTGACCGCTGATGTGCAATCGCGTTCGCTGGAAGTGGATGCATTCCAGGTGATGTCGAACAAGGCCGCCAAGAGTTCACCTCTGGCACCGGATCTGGACAGCCTGACCTTGATAGATTATGACTTTGAAAAGTATGGTTCGTCCGACGAGCGGAAACGCCTGTTGAAGAAATGGGATGACGAGGTCTCGGTTTTGCCCCAATAGGGTTGTCCCCAGGTTCGTGCTGTTGAACTGCAAGCGCTCGACGGTCCGGTCATGAACCGGACCGTTGCTTTATGGCTGCTGGTAGGGCTGATCGGGTTCTGCGTGCTGCCATGGTATGTGCTCGATGACGGACTCTGGAATTTCCAGTGGCTGTTTGACGGTTATCCGTTTGATACGGATTATGCGCCGGCACTTTTCCTGCTGCTGCAGGGAGAAAAACTGTGGCTGGCGCCACTGGCGGTGTTGCTGGTTCTGCCCATTGTGGCACTGTTTGCAGACAAGGGACGTCCGGTTTTCTACCGGACACTGTGCATTGCCGGTGCGCTTGGTCTGTTCTACCTGATGCTCCAGGGCTTTTCCATCGGTATCCGCGGATGGAATTCGGATCTGTTGAACAAGCTGCTGGGCGAGCTGGGGGATCGGCAGTTCGGCTTCGGCTACGGGGCCATGCTGGTCGGTGCCAGTCTGCTGTTTTTCCTCACGACCGGCATTGCTGCCCGCGGAGCCGTCAATGGTGATGAATTTGTCGTTGGTGCCATCGGTTTTGTCATAGCCCTGGTGGGTGTATTCATTTTTCTGCCTGTGTTGAACATGTTGTCCAGCGCCCTGCAGGATAACGATGGTCATTATTCGCTACTGATTTTCTTCACCAAATTTCTCGATGAGAAAATCTGGGGCCTGCACTGCCTGAGTTCATCCAGAAACTGTGGGGTGGCGTGGAATTCCCTGTCGCTGGCCATACTGGTCGCTGCATTGACGACTCTGTTGGGCCTGGTGTTCGCGCTGGTTGCCACGCGCTCAGGCCTGCGCCAGGCCCACCTGCTCCGACCGCTGACCGTACTGCCGATCATTACGCCACCCTTTGTGATCGGTCTCGCCATCATCCTGTTATTCGGATTGTCCGGCTCCGTGACTCAGTTCATTGCTGAACTGCTGGGCGTGCAGCCGACCCGGTGGGTGTATGGCATGCCCGGAATTCTGATTGCACAACTTCTGTCGTTCACACCGATTGCTTTTCTGGTACTCATCGGCGTGGTCGAGGGTGTCTCGCCGTCGATGGAAGAGGCATCCCAGACCTTGCGTGCCAGTCGCTGGCAGACGTTCATCACGGTGTCTCTGCCATTGATGAGGCCAGGGCTGGCCAACGCGTTCCTGCTCGGTTTCATTGAAAGCATGGCCGATTTCGGCAATCCGCTCGTACTTGGAGGCAACTTCGATGTGCTGTCCACGGAGATCTTCTTTGCCATTGTCGGTGCGCAGAACGATCAGGGCAAGGCAGCCGTGCTGGCCATCGTACTGCTTATATTCACTCTGACCGCCTTCTACGCACAGCGTCGCTGGCTGGGCAAGAAGTCCTACACGACTCAGACCGGCAAGGGTGATGGAGGCGCGCCCGTAACGCTGCCTAAACGGGTGTTGTATCCATGCTATGTGCTCGTGGCTTTCTGGGGGACTTTCACTCTGGTTGTCTACGGCATGATCGTGTACGGCGGGTTCGTCGAATTGTGGGGACTGGACCATACGCTGACCTTCAAGCACTACATCACCGCCTTCGGAGTCGCCCTGACCGAGAACGGCATCAGCTGGCGCGGATCGGCCTGGGATTCCTTCTGGACCACGCTGCGTATAGCCGCGACAGCGGCGCCATTGACGGCGGCAATTGGACTGGTCACAGCCTACCTGCTGGTCAGACAGAACTTCAAGGGCAAGGATTCGTTCGAATTCGGCACCATGCTCAGTTTCGCCATTCCCGGCACGGTTATCGGTGTGGCATACATTCTTGCCTTCAACGTACCACCGCTGGAGCTGACCGGCACGGGTGTGATACTGGTCATCAGTTTCATCTTCCGCAATATGCCAGTAGGCATCCGTGCCGGTATTGCGTCCATGTCGCAACTGGACAAGAGCCTCGACGAGGCGTCCCTGACCCTGGGTGCCAACAGCTGGCGAACCTTCAGGGAGATCATTCTGCCCCTGATGCGCCCGGCCATCCTGGCAGCACTGGTGTTCAGTTTCGTGCGGGCGATGACGGCGATCAGTGCCGTTATCTTTCTGGTCAGTGCCGAGCACAACATGGCAACCAGCTACATCATCGGGCGGGTCGAGAACAACGATTACGGTATTGCGATTGCCTACAGTACAACCTTGATCGTGGTCATGCTCAGCGTCGTTGCACTGATGCAGTGGATGGTGGGAAAGACCACCACCAGCCGGCGCGCGTCGCAACGTGCGCCAGACATTGTGGCCATACGCTGAACGCAAGTCTTGCCAGAGCCTGCGTATCCGATCCGCCCCGGGGACATTGAATGCAAACAACATCCATAAAAAGCAAGGCTGCCTCAGTCGAATTCAAGGGCGTCAGCAAGGTGTATGGCGGCACCGTCAAAGCTGTCGACAATGTGTCACTGAAGGTGGAAGCCGGTGAGCTGGTCACTCTGCTGGGACCATCCGGCTGTGGCAAGACGACCACCTTGCGCATGATAGCGGGTCTGGAGATGGCGAGCAGTGGCTCCATTCGCATTGGCGAAACGGACGTTACCCTGCTGCCAGCCACGGACAGGGATGTCTCGATGGTGTTCCAGTCTTACGCATTGTTTCCTCACATGACGGTCCTCGAAAACGTATCCTATGGCTTGCGTGTATCCGGGTTGAAGAAAGCGGTTGTCCGGGATCGTGCCTTGAACGGTCTGGAACTGGTCGGACTTGACGGCTATGGCGACCGTCTGCCCAGCGAACTGTCGGGCGGCCAGCAGCAACGTGTGGCCGTGGCGCGTGCACTGGTGCTGGAACCGCAGGTACTGTTATTCGACGAGCCGCTGTCCAATCTCGACGCCAAGTTGCGCCGGCAGGTGCGCGAGGAGATTCGCGAGTTACAGCAGAGTCTTGGACTGACGGTTGTCTACGTCACGCATGATCAGGAGGAGGCGCTGGCCGTGTCGGACCGTATCATCGTGATGCGCAATGCGGAAATCGCCCAGGCAGGCACACCCCGACAACTCTACGAAGAGCCGGCTGACAGCTTCGTTGCCGACTTCATCGGAGAGGCGAATCTGATGGACGTGAGTATCGAGGCTGTCGACCAGGCCAATGGGACGGCGTTCATCGATCTGGCCGGGCTGGCCATCAGGTTGTCAGCCCGCAATCTGCCACCGGGGCCGGCCATGCTCGCCGTGCGACCGAACCGGATCGAATTGTTGCCCTCGGGCAGGGTTGATGCACTTCCCGGAAAGGTGATCAAATCTACCTACGTGGGCAATCATATGGAGTACGTGGTTCAACTCGAGCAGGGCGAGTGGTTCGCCACCAGTGATGATGTCGAAGCCGTTCATGTGGCAGGTTCCGCCGTGAGTGTGCGATTCCGTCATCCCGGGCCCGTTCTGTTACCGGCTCGATCATGATACTGACTTGCGGAGCGAGCCAGTCCTCATCCACGGGCGAGTCGATCACTGCACTCACACCCTGCTGGTCTGGTCATGATTGGTGCGCTGATCGTTTGTCTAGTTGCAGGTCATGGCGCAGTTTTCCTATGCTCTGGACAGCAATGATCCTGTCGGCGTTGCCTGCCATGCGTGACGCCACAGTAGCACCCGGGGAATATCATCATGACAGGCACTCTACTGAAATTCCTTACCCTGAGCGTCGCGCTCGCAATATGTGGTACGGCCCAGGCACAACGTCTGGTCAGTATCAATGGCACGATGCTCAATGCCGCACAAGTGCACCAGCTGGAGCTCATGGCCTGCACCGGTATACCTGACGGCAACTACTGGCTGGATCTTAATTCGGGAGCCTGGGGTTATGCCGGCAACGCGCTGCGCATGGGATACCTGGGAGATGCATGCAATCAGACCCGGCGACGTCCGAGTCTCAGTGAACGAGGACAGTTGTACAGGCCAGGTGAAATCCTCGGCGGCCGTTGACGTCGGTCGGGTAATCCAACGAGGCCATTCGCGATGTACCGGGTGATGGCACCGATCAACGACCCTGCCAGTTAGGTTTGCGCCTGGCGAGGAACGACTCCTGTCCTTCGCGAAAATCGTCACTGGTATAACACTCGATGATCAGGTCGTCACCGTCGATGGCTGCCGAGTACTCACGCAAGCGACGCAGGCCCTCCTTACTGGCGGCTATGGTCAGCGGTGCATGTTGCAGCATTTGTGCGCAGAGTTCGTGGGCGCGTGCCAGCGGATCGTCCGAGCGTTCGCTGACAAGACCGATGCTCACTGCCTCTTCGATGCCGATCAGTCTCGAGGTAAGCAGAATATCCCGTGTTCGCGGGGCTCCCAGCAGTTCGACGAGCCGGGACAGATTGCCGATCGACAGGCAGTTGCCGAGCGTGCGAGCAATGGGAAATCCATACTTGAGGTCACTGCGCGCAACACGCAGATCACAACAGGCGGCGATGGCGGCACCTCCGCCCGTGCACGCCCCTGAGATGGCAGCCACGGTAGGAATCGGCAGCGATTCGAGCGTACCCAGTACACGGTCCATGGTGCGTTCGTAATCGAGAGCATCATCCGCTGTACGAAAGTCTCGAAAGCAGGAAATATCGGTCCCTGCGGCAAAGGCCTTGTCACCGGCGCCGGTGATGATCAGTGCGCCGATGGCCAGAGTCTGGTCATGTATCTGCACGCAGATGTCAGACAATGACTCGTACATCTGGAACGTCAGGGCATTGCGCGCATCAGGGCGGTTGAACGTAATGACACCGGTATTTCCGGTTTTCTGAAAGAGGAACTCACCATTGCTCATCTGTAGAAGTATTCCACCAGGAACATCGGGACGGAGGGCACATAGGTGCACAGCATCAGGACTGCCAGCAAAACTGCCACGAAATAGACATTGACCTTGGAGACATCCCATATATTGGCGCGTGCAATGGAGCAGGATGTAATCAGGACTGATGCGACCGGCGGTGTCTGCTGGCCGATGGCCAGATTGAGCGTGACGATCAGACCGAAATGCACCGGGTCTATGCCTGCCAGTTCGATCAGTGGCACCACGATGGGCACCACCAGGATGATGGCCGCCACCGAATGCAGGAAGAAGCCGATGACAAGAAAGAAGATGTTCAGGATCATCAGGATCACATACTTGTTGTCGGTCATTGCCATCATGTTCTGGGCCATTTCCTGAGGCACCTGTGCACGGGTGAGAAATCCCCCCATCAGTACCGAGGCAGCGACCAGCAGCATGACCACCGCTGTCTGTATACCGCCCTCGATCATGGCAGAGCGCAGGCGTTTCAGATTGACCTCGCGGTAATAGATCCCCAGGCCCATGGCGACCACTACTGCAAGACCGGCAGCCTCCGTGGCTGTGACGAATCCACTGAAAATACCGCCTAGAATGATCACCGGCAGGAGAAAAGTGGGCAGTGCCTCCTTGAAGGTCTCCTTGACTCGTCGAGTATTGAATGCCTCTTCCGTGGGCAACTTGTACTTGACGGCAAAGGCGTAGGCGACAGCCATGAGTCCTGCTGCACCGAGCAGCCCGGGTACCAGACCGGCAACGAAGAGCTGCTCGACGCTGGCATTGGCAGATACACCGTAGACGATCATCGGAATGGAGGGCGGGATGATGATGGCCAGCGATGCAGAGGAGGATGTGATTGCGGCAGCCAGTGGTGCCGAGTATCCACGTTTCTTCATCTGCGGAATCATGACCGAGCCCAGGGCAGCCACATCGGCCACGGCGGAGCCTGAGATCTCTGCAAAGAACAATGACACACCGATGTTGACCATGCCCAGTCCACCGCGTACGAATCCGATCAGAGAGGCAACGAAGTTGATCAGCCGGTCTGTGATGCCGCCTGCATTCATGATGGCACCGGCGAGCACGAACATGGGAATGGCGATCAGCGAGAACTTGGTCGAGCCGTCATACATGTCCAGTGCCACGGTCACCAGCGAGCCTGCGCCTTCTGTGACCAGCAGCCCGATGATGGCAGAGACAGCCAGCGCGACGGCGATCGGTACGTTGATGCAGATCAGTGCGACCAGTGCGATAAATATGCCCAGAACCATCATGAGCGTTGCATCTCGGCCTCTATTTCGGCTTCTATCTCGGCGTGTTCTGCCGATTCACCCGCTTTCACCATGCGTAGATACTTCGGCGCTGCGAGCAATTCACAGATGATGAACAGCACCGCGCCGATCGGAATGACCGATTGTGTCAATTGCACGGGTACCCATCTCAGACTGACCAGCGTGTCCCCCTCGAGTACCTGCAGCACCTGCCATCCGGCCCAGGCGAGGAGGATGAAGAAGGCGATGAAAATCGCCTCGGCGAGCAGGGCGGTGTAGTACCTGACTGGCATGGGTATGGAAAGCAGAATACTGTCGAAGCCAATGTGCTTGCGCCTGAGCACGGCCAGGGCACCACCGTAGTAGGTTATCCATGCCAGGACCACGCTGGCGACTTCGTCATACCAGGACAGAGAGGCGTCCAGTTTTCGGTAGATCACGGCGATCACCACGATCGCGGTCAACACGACCATCAGGATCATCAGAAACCATTCAAGTATGAACTCGAGTGGGCGTGACAATCGATTCACT